>FR889399.1:13391-13649 GCA_000432895.1 Firmicutes bacterium CAG:449
TTTTACATTTTATTGATTTTATTAAACAAATGGGTGGAAATATTATTTATCAAAATAGTAATGTTTATATTGAGCCAAGTGTTTTACATGGCATTAGTTTTAAAAATATTCCTGATCGAATTGAAAGTGGTTCTTTTTTACTAATGGGAGCGACTATTTGTGATAATTTATTAATTAAAAATATATGCCCATTACATAATAAAGAACTTTTAGATTTATTTTCTTTATTAGATATTAATTATGATTTAGGTGATGATT
>FR889399.1:13668-18389 GCA_000432895.1 Firmicutes bacterium CAG:449
GATTTTGTCAAAATTAAAAAAACAAAAATTGATAAATCATGTTTTATTGAAACAGGAATAGGTAATCATATTTCTAGCGATTTACAACCTTTATTAACGGTGTTTTGTTTGACTATTCCAAAAATTTCTGTTATTAAAGAAAAAGTTTATTCTGCACGTTTTACTCATATTGAACCGTTAAGAAAAATGGGAGCGTGTATTTTTGAATCAAATCAAAATATTTTAATTAATGGAATAATGTCTTTAACTGGTCAAGAAATTGTTGCAACTGATTTAAGAATGGCTGCTAGTATGGTATATGCTGGTTTACTAGCTGAAGGAAAAACAACAATTTATCAAGCGGACTATTTAGAAAGAGGATATGAAAATTTTGCTAAAAAATTAATTTCTCTTGGAGCGGATATTATTATTTATGAAAACTAAATTATTATTAATCTTATCTTTAATAATACTAGTTTCTTGTTATAAAGAAGAATATATCTTATTTTTAGGTGAAAATATTTATGTTCAAGATGCAATTTTTAGTAAAGAATTTGAAAACGAATATCAAAAAAAGATTAATGATGAATTTATTGTTAATCAATTTTATATTAAAGATTTCTATTTAAAACTTGATGAAAATGCTTTAAATATTAATACTGAAAATCATCTTCTAGATTTAATTAAAGATAGTTATCAAATTATTTTGAATTTAGGTAATAATGATCTTAATTATTTTATAAAAAATAATAAATCTATTTTGTCTAAAGATAGAGAATTATACGATTATTATCTTCATCATTGTTTAGAAATTCTTACTTCATATACAAATAATATTCAAGTAATTCCTTTTTATAATTCATTAATGATAAAAGATGAACAATATCAAAAAGAAATTTCTTTATATAATGAAATAATTTATCAAAATTGTTTAGAGTTTAAAGTAAATTATATTAATATTGAAAAAATGTCTTATTTTGTTTATAAAGAAAACTATATTTCTTTTTCAGGATTGAAATATTTATTTAAACAATTAAATTATGGTAGATAAATGTGTTAATCATATTGTTTGGATTTTAAATGCAATACAAGAACATAATAAAATTTTATTTTTAGAATTAAAAAGTAAGATGAATAATAATTTTTTTATTTCTAATAAAAATTTTCAACAATATTTTTATACTTTTACTTTATATTTAAAATTAGAAAAAAGTTTTTCAAAAGGCTATCATCTTTTGTTAGCAAATAAATTAACAAAAAAAACTTTAAATACTCTTTGTCAAACTTATTTAATTAGGATGGCTATGCATTTTAAAACATCTGGTACATATTTAAAAATGTCTCGTAAAGAAGTTAATGCTCATTTTGAAGAGTTTTCTTTTATTTATTCAGAAATGAAAAATATCGCTTCCCTTTTAAATACATTAGAAAGCGATATTAATTATTTAATTAAAAATTTGTATTAGGTTATCTTAATTTTGCAAGTCTATATTCAATGATACAAGCTAAGCAAGATAAAGAAGAAATTATTCCACTGGCCCAAGGACCAACACCTAAATGCGCTCTATTCATTGCAAGAGAACTTGTACTAACATGGATGGTTGGTCTAATAACAATGCTCTTCATATAGAAAATGAAAATTGCTAAACCAAGAAAGACAATACTAGAGAAAATATAATATCCTTTAGCTTTAGGTCCAATTAAGAAAGTTGTTACACCAATTAATAAGAAGATAATAGAAATAACTAAAGGTCTCCAGTTAAAATCATAAGTTATTGTAATTGATGAAACTTGATCTGGTGAACCACCAAAGATTGCTTTAAATCCCCAAATTGTTGCAGTTCCATCAGAAAGAAAATTGATAAAGAACATTGGAGTTAAATATATGCATAATACTGCAATAATACTTCCTAATAAGATAAGTTTTGCTATTAAAGAAGTTTTTTGTTTTTTTTGTACCATAAAAGAGTAAACCTCCTAAAAAAAATATTTGCTTGTTTATTATAGCACATTTTTATAAAATAAAAGCAAGATAAAAGTAATTTTTAAAAACTTTATTTATTTTTTTACTAAAATTAGAGAAAGGATTAAAAAAATGGAATTAAATTCTTTACCAATTTATGAATATACTAAACTCTTAGAAGAAAAAAAATCTATACCAGGAGGTGGATCTTGTTTAGGACTTGTTCTTGAACTTGCTTGTTCTCTTGGCATGATGGTTTTGAATTTTACTATTGATAAAAAAGGCTATGAAAATGTTTATGAAGAAGTAGAAATCTTATTAAATGATTTAAATAAAATTAAGAAAAAAGCTCATTTAATTATTAATGAAGATGGTGAAGCTTATCAAAAAGTTATGGAAGCATATCGCTTAAAAGATGAAAAACGCATTTCTGAAGCTTCAATTGTTGGATGTGAAGTACCTTATCAACTTTATTTATTAACTAAAGAATGTGAAAATATTTTATTAAGAGTAAATTTAATAGGTAATAAAAATTTGCTATCAGACGCTGAGATTGGAATAGATTTATGTAGAAGTATTTATCATGGTGCTAAATTGAATATTAAATGCAATGTTAATGGTATAACTGATTTAGCAATAAAAGAAAAATATTTACAAATATTAAAATAAAACTTTTCTATATTTTTCTATTAAAGTGTTTATTACTCCATTTTTATAAGAAGGTTTTTTAGTTTTATTACCTTCTAATGTACTATTATTTATAAAATAAGAATTTTCAAATGATGAATAAATTTCTTGATCAGACTGATCAAAATTAAAAGTTATAACATTATTAGCTTTTATTTTAAATTTATTTTTAATATAAACTAAAGAATTATATTTACTAGCTTTTTTACTCGTTATTAAATAAGTAATGGTATCTTGATTTTTTTCAAGAACAAAATAATTTAAAAACTTAGCTTTTTTGAGATCTTTTTTAATAGTTATTTTTAAACCAATACAATTTTTTATTAAAATATTTGAGGATTTTTCTAAACTATAAAAAGTTAGTGATAAATAATTATCTATTGATTTTATATAATTATTTAAATCTTTATCATCAATATAACTTGCAATATTTTTAGTGATTATTTTTTTTCTATTAATATAATAAATCGCTCCTCCATTTAAACAAATAAAAGGGTAATTGTATAATTTTAATTTTTTGATATAAGGAAAGATATTTTGATAATCTTCTTTACTTGTTAAAATTAAATAATGACCTCTTTGTAATATTTCTTTTAAAACTAAATTACTCAAAAAAGAAATTTTTTTCTTTTTGTTTAGTAATGTATCATCAAGATTTAAACAAATTAAATATTTTTCCATATGTCTATTTTAACTCATTTATTGAAAAAATGTATGTTTTCTATTATATTTTTAAATAAAGGAAAAAGATTATGGAAAAGTATTTAGAATTTCAAAATTTAAAATTAATTGAAGATAAAAAGAATTCTTTTTGTCGTTTATATGAATATGAAGATGGAAGTAGATTTTATATTGAACCAATATTTTATGCTTTATTAGAAAATTTTAAAGTTCAATATCATCAAGAATTTGATATTGTTTTAAAAAAGATGGAAGAATTAGTTAGAAAAAATAAAAAAGTAATCTTCACAGGAATGGATGAAGAAACTGAAGATGATCCAGTCACTCAAACAGATGAAGATTACATTATTTTAACTTTTTATGATATTACTGATATGTTAAATATTTATATTAATAATAAATCAAGAGGATCTGATTATGGAGATTAAAATCCATAATGAAGAATTAAGCAAGTAATTATTCCAATTATTCCAAGAGCAAAACAATAATAGGCAAAATAATGAAGTTTGCCATTTTTTATGATTTTAAAAAGATATTTGACTGATAAAAAGGTGATAATACCTGCGATAATAATAGTTGTTAAATCAATTAATAAATTTGAAATATTAGAATATTCTTGAATGATTTCATGCCTATTTTTAATAATTTCTACTAAAAAAGAACCAGCAGTGACAGGTAAAAACATTAAAAATGAAAAATGAGCAGCTTCTTCGTTTGATAATTTATTAACTCTTCCTCCAAAAATAGTGGATCCACTTCTAGAAATACCAGGTAAAACACCTACTCCTTGGAAACAACCAATAAAAAAAGCCTCATGGAATTTTAATTCTTTTAATGTTTTTTCTCCATTTAACTTTTTATTAATTAATAAAATGCAACCTGTAACAATTAAGAAAGAAAATACAAAATATAAATTACTTAAATATTGATCAATTATATCTCCAAAAATTAAACCAATAATGGCCGCGGGAATAGAAGCGATAACTATTTTTAAAAATAATGAACAATAATATAAAGTTTTTTCTTCTCGATTATGCTTAAATAAAAATATCCATAAACTAACAAGTATATCTTTAATATCTTTCCAATAATAAATTATCATAGCAATTAATGAACCTAAGTGTAAAAAGATTAAAAATTGCAATCCATTTGTATTTACTTTTAATAATTCACTAGCAATTAACAAATGACCTGATGAAGAAATAGGAAGAATTTCTGCGATTCCTTGAACAATTGCTAACACTAATTTTTTTAAAAAATCAATCATAAATATTTCTCCATTAGTTTAATTATATGATTATATTATTCAATTTTTAATCATTAAAAGAAAAAAATGTAAGAATTATTTAGTATTATTTCAAAATAAAAGCAAATAATAAAAATAATGATAAAAAATAAACCGCTTACATAT
>FR889399.1:18431-19677 GCA_000432895.1 Firmicutes bacterium CAG:449
TATTTATATATTAAAAAATATTATGAAATTGCAAAAAAAAAGATAAAATGTCATAATAAAATAGATTATATGTGTATTCGGAGGTTAATATGAAAGTTACTGTAATTGGAATTGGATTTGTAGGATTAATTAATGCTATTGGCTTTGCTGCTAAAGGGCATGAAGTTTTTGCTTTAGATCCAGATAAAAAGAAAATTGCAGCATTAAGAAGAAATGAAACAAGCATCAAAGAATATATGCTTGAAGAAGAACTTGTTAAAAATAGTGAAAGAATTCGTTTTACTTCAGAATTTAGAGATGCTGTATATAAAGCAAATGTTCTTATTATTTGTAATGAAGTTTTAGAAAGTGAACCAGGTAAAGTTGATACTGTTGGATTTTTTGCTACTTTAAAAGAATGCTGCCGACAAATTCAAAATGATGTTATTGTAGTTATTAGATCAACTGTTCCAGTTGGAACAAATAGAGAAGTTAAAGATTTCATGACTAATTTAACAAATGGAAAATATAAAATTGATGTTGTATCAAATCCTGAATTTTTATCTCAAGGAACTGCAATTAAAGATATGCTTCAACCAAGTAGAATTGTTGTTGGTTTAACTTCAAGAAAAGCACAATTAGTAATGAAAGAATTATATGCGGGATTTGATTGTCCACTTTTAGTGGTTTCTCCTGAGTCTGCTGAATTAATTAAATATGCATCTAATGCTTATCTTGCTGTAAAAGTATCTTATATCAATGAAATTGCTGATTTATGTGAAAGTGTTAAAGCTGATATTCAAGAAGTTAGTGTAGGTATTGGTTTAGATCCTCGTATTGGACAAAAATATTTATCATCTGGTATTGGATTTGGAGGACCTTGGTTAACTCAAGATACACGTGTTTTAATGCAAACAGCTAAAGATAATAGTGTTAGATTAAGAGTTCTTGAAGCGGCAATGAATGCAAATGAAAGAAGACCTTCAAGATTAATTAAAAAACTTAAACAAGTTTATGGTGATGATTTATCAACAAAACGTTTTGCAGTCTTAGGTCTTTCATATAAAGGAAATACTGATGATATTAGACAATCACCTGCTAATAAAGTTGTTGAAGAATTATTAAAAGAGGATTGCCGTATTATTGCTTATGATTCTACTGCTACTAGTGCATTTAGAAAAAAGATGAAATCAGATCAAAGACTTGCTTATGCTAATACTTTAGATGAAGCATTAAAAACTTGTGACGCTGCTATTTTCTTAAATGA
>FR889400.1:0-266 GCA_000432895.1 Firmicutes bacterium CAG:449
GTTCTTTAGTTTTTTCATCTAATAAATAATCAAAACGAACTACACTATTTAATAAAAGTTTTGAATAAACTTTTTTTGAAGTTGAAATTACCTTTTTAATAAGATTTTTTTCAATATCCGCGGGAATAATATGGCTTTCAGATAATGAATAATTATCATATTTATCCATAAAAGATAACACTTTATCTTTATCATTAACTCTTTCAACATTGGAAGCAAATAATTCATTATCTTTTCTAACAACCGCTACATTAACTTCTTTTAAA
>FR889400.1:331-4975 GCA_000432895.1 Firmicutes bacterium CAG:449
TATAAAGCATTAATTAATTCAGTTTCAGAATTAACTTTTCTAATGCCAATTGAAGAACCTAAATGACTTGGTTTAACAATCAAAGGAAATAAAAGTTTAGTCATTTTCTTTTTTTGATTAAGACATAATTGAAAATCATAATAAGTTAAAATTTCATAATTAGTTTGCTTAATATTTAAAGAAGACATCACTCTTTTAAAATTTGCTTTATCTTGTAATAAAGCACTTTGAATTAAGCCTGGATAAATACAAGGAATTTTTAAAGTATCAAAAAAGCCACCTACTGTTCCATCTTCACTACCATATCCATGCATTAAAAGTAACACCAAATCAAATTCTGTTTTTTTTAGATTTGTTTTAAAATAATTTTTATTATTTTTTCTTAAAAAATAACCTTTTTTAAAATTCTTTTTATAAGCATAATTATTTTTATCTAATAAAGCTTCGCCAGTATAAAAATTTCCTTCTTGGTCTAAATAAACCATTAAATAATCATAAGCAAATTTATCTAATTCTTTTTGAATTTTTAAACTTGTTAAAATAGAAATATCTCTTTCTAGAGAATCTCCTCCATAAACTAAACATAATTTTTTCATATCTTCACCTTTTTAAATGTATTCATTATTTTAAATAAATATCACTGCCCTTAGCTAAAAGTAAAACAATATATTCACCATCTAATGAATTAATATAGTTATATCCTTCGCGTATATTTTCTTTTAAAATTAACTTATTTTTGAAGATAGTTTTAATTAAAGGATGCTGATTATTTTTAGTAATTAAAATAACTTTTTCACATTTATTTAATTCGTAAGAAAGTAAATTATTATATTCTAAATATTTATCTCCTAATTCAATTAATCCACCTGTTAAAACAATGATTTTCTTTTTTAAAAACAAAAGATTATTAATAACTTCTTTTATTCCTAAATAATTAGCATTATAAGAATTATCGATAAGTAATAAATTATTCTTTTTTCTTATTTGTAATCTTCTAGAAGGAATAATAATATTATTTAAAGAAAACAAAATTTCATAATCATTTAAATTTAATATTTTAGCAATTTTTAAAGCAATAACTAATGATTGTAATTGGAATTTAGTAATTAAATTAGTTTGAATAATTTGATCATAATATTTTATTTTATAAAAACATTCACCTTGATAATCAATTTCATTTAATGAATATGTTTGATAAGGAAAATTTAAATATTGTGCAAATTGATTTTCAATTTCTTGATTTAAAAATAATTTACCATTTTCTTTTAATAAAAAACGAATACTTAATTTTTCTTGAACAATATTTTCCAAAGATTTAAATGTTGATAAGTGCATTTCCCCAATAGAATTAACAATAGCAAAATCAAGAGAAAATAATTTTTTAAAATTTTTCATAGTGTTTTTTTCATCAACACCTAATTCCACTAGAAGAATTTGATCTTCATCTTTAACCTCATTATTAATATATTTAGCAAGTCCCATTAAAGTATTATAATTATGATCTTGTTTAGAAACTAAATACTTAGTTTTTAGAAATGAATAAATAAAATTTTTAGTCGTAGTTTTACCAAAACTACCAGTAATACCGATTACAATATATTTATTTTTTAAGACTTTATGATGAGCTTTTTTAATAAAATGATTTCTAATTAAAAGTTCAATTGGTAGTAAACAATAAAAAGCTAAATAAAAGCTAAATTCATTAATAATAATTAAAAAAATGACACAAACAAACAAATTAACTTTATAAACTAAAAAATAAGTACTTATTATATTAAAAACACTAGAAAGAACTAAAAGAAAAAGATTTCTTCTAGTAAAATGGTAGCTTTTTAAATTAATTTTTATAATAAATAAGTAGTTAATTAGTAAAAAAATTAAAAGAAAAAAATCATTTTGAAAAAAGTAAAAAATCAGTATAAAACCTAGATAAAAAATAGTATTTACTAAGTACTTGATTTTTTTATCAAAAAGATAATTAATTTGGCATTTTATTAGTCTTTTTGGTGAATAATATTGTTCAACAAAAATCTTAATAAGATTCAGAAAATGATAAAAAGAAAAAATTTGTATTAAAATAAAAATCATATTATTCCTCGATATAGCACTTTATAATATGATAAATTTCCATAAAGTAGATTAAATATGCAAAATGCTCACCATAAAAAGCATAAAACTCAATTTTATTATTATATTTACTTAGTTTTTTTAAATTATGAAAATTAACTTTTTGATCATTTGAAAAACCAATTATTATACATCTAGATAATTGTTTTATTTCTTTTTTATTTAAATAAGCATGACAAACATTATTAAATGTATTTTTTAAATAGCCATGTGCATTTTGATAATCTTGACTACCTTTTAAAAATAAAGGAATTTTCAAAGATAATTTTTTTAATAATTTATATAAATAAATTTTTATAAACACTTTTAAAGAAAAAGGATTTTTATATATTGATGGAGCAATAGAAACAACTTTATATTCAGGATGTAAAAGTTTTAACATTAAAGAAATTTTTCCACCAAAAGAATGACCAATTAAGATAACATTATTTAAATTTTTCAAATAATTATCTACTTCTATTAAATAATCATTAATTGTATATACTTTATTTAAATCACTATCAAAACCAGATAAACAAACTAAATATGTTGAATATTTTTCTTTAAAACAATCTGCAAGACACAATAAACTCTTTTCATTTCCACCCCAACCATGAATAAAAACAAGATTATACTTACTATTAAAAACTTTATTTTCAATAACCTTCATACTAAAAATTATGAAAAAAAAAGAAGATTATTCTTCTTTTAAGATTTTTTCAATATAGTTATTTAATTCTATTAGTTGATCAAAATTATCTGGATATGCATTATCACCATGGACAGCTTTTTCTTTAAATAATGTTTTAATATTTAATTTCCATTGACATCCATCTTTAATTAAACGATTAACATAACTTTTTTCATAATTTAGACAATTACTTTTTTTGATTTTTTCTTTAATAAAAAGAAGATTTTTCTTAGTTAATTCAATTGTTTTATCATTATAAATTAAAGTTTTTTTTAAAAAATCAATCTGATAAGAAAAAAATATATTTTTAAAAACACTACCAATTTTAAAAGAAAAATTTAATATCATCTAATTCACCTATAAATTAATTATAATAATTTACCAATTTTACATCAACTCTTTAGCTAAAGTTATCATCATTGATAAATCATCAATTCTATCAACCACTCTTTTTCTTCTTTTTAATTTATAATCATCTATAAAATCACGATATTTACTAGGATCACGATTTAATATTTTATGCCACAAAGGATATTCTCTTAAAAAAAGATATAAATCAGGATTTTTATCCAATTGAGTTAAAATTTCACTTCGCATTAATCATCATCTCTTTTATATGGCTTTTGATTTCTTCTAGAAGAAGTAAAATTTACTTTTTCATCCCCAGTAGTAATTTCTGATAAAATATTTAATATTTTTTTCATTCCATTTAATCCATCTGAAATCTTATCAACATCAATCCCTGAAATTAAATTTAAAAATGAAGACATCGAATCATCCTTTTCTTCTTTTTTTTCTTCAGTTTTTTCTTCTTGTTTATCTAAAAAAATTTCATCATCTTTTCCATATAAATCAAACCTTTCAAATAATTCTTGCCAAGTCGTTTCTTTATTTTTTACTTTTTCTTTTAAAAATTGTTTATCTTTAATAAATTCTTTAAATTCCTCAAAGGTCGCCATTTTTTCACCTCTATATAAAGATATGCAAAATAAAGTTAAAAGAAACATTTTTATAATCACTCATTTTAGTTAGTTTCATATAATAAGTTGGTTAGGAGGTTTATTATGTATAATTACACATATCCTCAAGGTGGATGTGGATGCCCAGGCTCAAATAATGGTGGAGCTTGGGGAGGAGTATTTGCATTTGTCCTTGTTCTTTTCATTCTTTTAGTCATTATAGGATTTGGCACCAATAATTATCTAAACAATAATAACCAAGTTTATTAATAATAACTAAGCGGAAAGTCAGTTCAACTTTCCGTTTTTATTTACTTGAATATCTTTTCTATAAAGTTTAAAATTATTAATATGAAAAAAGAATTATTAACAATTATTGATGATAAAAATCCATCATTAAGAAAAGAGTGTGAAAAAGTACCTTTTCCTTACGAAAAAAATATTATTGATACATTACATTTAATGGTCGATTATTTAAGACTATCACAAAATGAAAAATACGCTGAAAAGCATAAAATTAGATCAGGGGTAGGTTTAGCCGCTCCACAAATCGGCATTAATAAATGTTTTTTTGCTATCTACTATATTAATGAAAACGATCAAGAAGTTAAATATGGATTAATTAATCCTAGAATTATGGCTTCTTCAGTAAAAAAATGTGCTTTAAGAAGTGGTGAAGGTTGCCTTTCAGTTAAACAAGATCATCCAGGTCTTGTTTATCGATATTTCAAAATTACTTTAAAAGCATTTGATATATTTTCAAATAAAGAAATTGAAATTAATGCTAAAGGATATGACGCAATTGTTCTTCAACATGAATTAGATCATTTAAGTGGTATTCTTTACTATGATCGTATTGATAAATCTAATCCACAAATAATTATTGAA
>FR889400.1:5008-14923 GCA_000432895.1 Firmicutes bacterium CAG:449
GTGTTAATATAAGTCTAACTTATTTACAATTTTTTATATTTTAATTATAATTATTTTGAATTTAAGCAAAAAATAAATAATGAAAAAGAAGAGAGGGTCATTATGTCAAATTTTTCTATGAATTCTCCTGTTCAAATATATGCTTTAGGAGGATTAAATGAAGTTGGAAAAAATACTTATTGTATTGAAGATGATAATAATTTAATTATTATTGATGCTGGTGTTTTATTTCCAGAAGAAAGTGTTTTAGGAATTAATTATGTAATTCCTGATTATACTCATTTAAAAGATAACCGTTGGAAAATTAGAGCGCTTTTTATTACTCATGGTCACGAAGATCATATTGGTGGAATTCCATTTTTAATTCAAAATGTTCATATTCCTGTAATATATGCGCCAAAACTTGCCGCTGCATTAATTAAGCATAAACTTGATGAAAATAATATTAAAGAAAAAGTAAATATTGTGGAAATTGATGAAAGTTCAACTATCAATATTAGTGATGATTTTATCGTGAATTTTTTTCATATGACGCATTCAATTCCTGATTCATACGGAATTTGTGTTGATACTCCACAAGGAAGAATTGTAACTACTGGCGATTTCAAAGTTGATTTAACTCCAGTAGATACTGATATTTCTTTATCAAAAATTGCTCGTATTGGTGAAGAAGGTGTTGATTTACTTCTTTCAGATTCTACTAATGCAGAAAAAGAAGGCTATACTCCAAGTGAAAAATCTGTTATTAATTCTATTAATGAAGTGTTTTTCAAAGCCCCTGGTAGATTAATTATTTCCACTTTCTCATCTAATGTTTCTCGTATTCAACAAATTGTAGAGGCCGCGGTTAAACACCATCGTAAAATCATGATTATTGGTCGTTCCATGGATTCAATTATCACAATGGCAAGAAAATATGGTTATATACATATTCCTGATAATGCAATTTTAAATTCTGAAAATGTTAAATCTATTAAAAATCATGAAGTATGTATCTTATGTACAGGTTCACAAGGTGAACCAATGGCCGCTTTAAGTAGAATTGCCAATGGTGACCACCAATCAGTTAAAATTATTCCAGGTGATACAATTGTTTTCTCATCTTCACCAATTCCTGGTAATACCGCTTCTATTAATCGAGTAGTTAATCAATTAACTAGACAAGGAGCCAATGTTTTAACTAATTCCATTTTATTAAATTTACATGCATCTGGTCACCCATCTAAACAAGAATTAAGATTAATATTAAAATTAGTAAAACCTAAATATTTTATGCCTGCTCATGGTGATTATCGTATGCTTAGAATCCATGCTGAAATCGCTCACGAAATTGGTATACCAAAAGAAAATACTTTTGTTTTAGGTAATGGTGATACTTTAACTTTATTCCATCATAAAATTACTACAGGAAGAAGAGTTCAAGCAGATGATATCTATATTGATGGAAAAGATATTTCTGGACTTTCAACCGCGGTTATTAAAGATAGAAAATTATTATCAGAAGATGGCATGGTTTCTGTTTTAGTTGCTATTGATTCAAAAACTAATACTTTATTAATAAAACCAAAAATTATTTCTACAGTTTTTTTAGTTGCTTCAGCAAAAACTCAATTAATATTTGATCACGCTACTGAATTACTTGAACACGATTTATTAAAACTTCTTGCCTCTAAAGTTACTTTTAGTGAAATAAAAAATACAATTAGGAATACTGTTTCTCAATACTTGATGTCAAAAACTCATCGTAATCCAATGGTTATTCCTCTAGTTATGAATAAATTAAGCTAAAATGATAATTCTTGCTTCAAATTCTCCAAGAAGAAAACAATTACTTGCACAAATCACTAATGAATTTATTGTTATTCCTTCTTGTATTGATGAAACTATCTTTCCTATAGAAGAAATTGCATACCAAAAAGGAAAAGAAATTTATAAAAATCATCCTAATGATTTAATAATATCTGCTGATACAATTGTTCTTTTTAAAAACAAAATTTTAACTAAACCAATTGATGAAAATGATGCTAGAAAAACTTTATCTTTACTTTCAAATAATACCCATGAAGTAATTACTAATTATGTAATTTTTTATCAAAATAAAATAATAAAGAATTCAATTATAAGTAAAGTTACCTTTAATAATTTATCAAATGAATTAATTGATGAATATATAAAAAGTAAATCCCCTTTAGATAAAGCAGGCAGCTATGGAATTCAAGATAATGAAAAATATCATCTAGTTAAATCATATCAAGGTAGTTTAACTAACATTATTGGTTTACCTCTTGAAGAAGTAAAAAAAACAATAATTGAAATAGGCTATAAAATATAACAAAATAAAAACCTCTCATAACTTATCATGGGAGGTTTTTTTATGTATTATCAATGTCGAAATAATTCTCGAGGAGGATTTTTAATTCCTTTAGTTGGTGGTATTTTAATTGGAGGGCTTATTTCACCATATTTTTACCATCCAAACTATTATTATCCACCTACATATCAAACAGGTAATTTTACTTATCCTTACGCTAATGGGTTTTATCACTATTAATTAATAAAGAAATATCTTTAGCTTCTTCACCAATTACTAAAGTCAATTTATTTGACATTTTAATAAAAGAAGAGACACCAAGTTGTTTTAATTTATCTTCTTGTACTAAAGAATAATCTTTTAAAACTAAAGATAATCTAGAACCATTATTAACAGCACTAACAATGTTTTCTCTACCACCTAAGCATAATAACAATTCATTATTTTGTTTTTTTCTTTCAAGATAGAATTTTTTCTTCTTATTTTTATTTAAAACAACAAATAAGACAATTAAGATAATTACCACTAAAACTGCTAGAATAATATAATAGATATAGTCCATATTTAACTCCTTTTGATAAAACTATTTTTTAATTTTTCATAAAAATCAAATTTTTTATAGTGAGCAAGCACTACTCTTTTATCACTTAAAGAAATTTCAATTTCTTCAATTTTTTGTTTTGTCACAATAAAATTAAAATGATCGCCTCCAATACTACACATACTAAAATCACCTTTTAAAGTAACTTTATCTTTATCAGATAATAATAAAAATGAATTTAAAGAATTAGAAACACTATTAACGATTGGAGCAATTTCTCCCATTAAAAACCCATTTTGATGAAAATTAATAATCGGTCCATTTAGTGATCTACAATATGCAGTTGAACCAGTAGGTGAAGAAAAAATTAAACCATTGCCTGAATAATTTTCAAAATATTCATCATTAATTAAAACTTCCATTTCTAAAGTTCTAAATATCTTTTCAATGCGACATTCATTTAGAAAATAATCTTCATCTTTTCCTATCTTCATTTTGATAAGATTTCTCCCATCATAAAATGGAGTTTTAGATACAAATGAATGTAAAAAATCATCTACTTCTTCACTTTTATAATCACATAGATACCCTAATTTACCGGTAGATATTCCTACAAATCCAACTTGTTCAATAATAGGAAGAAATTTCCTTATTATTTTTAAAAAACGTCCATCTCCTCCAATAGAAATTACAATCTCTGGATTTTCTTCTGTAAAAATAAAACTATCATAATCTTTTAAAAAGTTTTTAATTTTTAGAAATACTTCTTTTGATTTTTTGTCTTCATTACAAGCAATAAAATATCTCATTTAACTTTCTCCATATAGATTTATCAATAAAAATATTGTATCATAATTATGACTTAAATGATAAGGAGTTTATAAAAATGCAATCAAATATTGAAATTGAAGCAAAAGTTTTATTAACAAAAGAAGAATACCAAACTTTATTAAAATATTTACATTTAGAAAGATATAAAAAAATTGAACAAGTTAATCACTATGTTGATACACCAAATAGAGAATTAAAAGATAATGATATTGCTTTAAGAATTCGTGAAACTAATGATTTTATTTTGACTTTAAAAACTCCTCTTAGTGAAGGTTTATTAGAAAAAAATCAAAACATTACCTGGAGAGAATATGCCGATTTAGAAGATAAAGGAGTTTTTCCAAAAGGTGATATCAAAAACTTTTTAGAAATATGTGGTTTTAATACCATGAACTTTAAAATTCTTGCTTCTTTAAAAACAAATAGAATCGAATTAGAATTAGATGAAGGTTTACTTTGTTTAGATGAAAATTTTTATGGTAAAAACAATGAAATTACTGATTATGAATTAGAAATAGAAAGTAATTCCATGGAAAAAGCTGAAGAACTCGCTACAAAAATCTTAAAAGAAATTGGTGTTAATAAATTTAAATTCAATACTCACTCAAAACAATCAAGAGCTATTGATGCTTTAAAATAATTATTTTTTTCTATTTTCAATAAATTTTTTCCATTTACTATCAAAAAATAAACTTAAGCATAATAGTAAAAATCCGATAGGAATAAAATAAAAAGTAAAATTTGAAAATAAATAATTTATATATTGTTCAAAACTAAAACCTAAAGAAAATAATGACAAATATATTATCATTATTGATAAGCCAATTGATAAAAATATCGCACCTAAAATAAAAACTAATATTCGATAAATCATTATTAAAACATATGAATCAAACAAAAGAAAAATACCTTATTGCCTTAGATATGGATGGGACATTATTAAATAAAGACCATATTATTAGTTTAGAAACACTTAATTATCTAAAAAAATTAAATAAAGATGGTCATAAAATTATTATTTCTTCTGGTAGACCAATTAGAAATATAATTTCTTTTTATAATGAATTAGAATTAACCACACCTATAATTTGTTATAACGGAGCCTATATTTATCCAGGCAAAGAAATAAATTTTCCAGAATATTGCTTTAGTTTTCCTCAAGCAAAAATTAAATCAATTATTCAAGATATTGGTTATGATCATCTAGATAATGTTATTTTAGAAACAAATAAAGATATTTATTTATTAAAAGATGATGAAACTTTAGAGGTGTTTTTTACCAAAAATAACATGAATGTCCATCTTGGTCCTATTGAAGAAAATTTAAATGAAGATACTATGACTATGCTAATAAAAGTAAAAGATGAAAAAGACAATCATCTTGTTCAAGAAGCAGTTGATAAACATCCTAATATTAAATTAAGATTTTGGTCAGGAAAATGGCTAGATATTTCTGAAATATATTTTTCTTTTATCAATAAAGGAAAAGCCCTACAAAAAATATGTGAATATTTTAAAATTGAACCTGATCATGTTATATCGTTTGGTGATGCTAGTAATGATATAGAAATCATTAAATACGCCAAATATGGTTTCGCGATGAAAAATGCTGAAGATGATTTAAAAAAGCATGCAAAATATATTACTGAATTTGATAATAATGAAAATGGAATTATTATGGAACTTAAAAAAATTGGCCTTTAAAGCCAATTTTTTATTCTTCAATATTTAAAATTTTTATTAATGCTTTATGTAAAATATCTGGTTTAGATTCTGCTTCTTCTTTTGAATTAGTAGAAACTGCTCCATAATAGAATTTACATTTTGGTTCAGTTCCAGAAGGTCTAACAGCAATAGTTGAACCATCTTCTAAATAAAATTTAATTGCATCAGAAGAAGGTAAATTTTCGATATATTCAACATCATTATCTTCAATAGTTCTTGTTAAATATAAATAATCTTCCACTGTAATAACACGTAAACCATTAATTTCTTTTAAAGGATTGGTGTGTAAATCAGACATAATATTTGCCATTGTTTCAGCGCCTTGTTGACCTTTAAAATAAATTGAATAAAGTTTATCAGAATGGTAACCATATTTTTTAGATAATTCTTCCATAACATTATCTAATCTTTTTCCTTCTAAACGATAATAATTAACCATTTCTGAAATCATTACTAAAGCTTGTAAAGAATCTTTATCTCTAACAAAAGAAGAAATTAAATAGCCATATGATTCTTCATAACCAAATTCAAAGGTTCTTTCTTTTGTTTTTGAATAATAATGAATTCTTGAACCAATATATTTAAATCCAGTTAATAATGATTCGGTTTTAACATTAAAGTCATTTGCAATTTTTGCTCCTAAAGAAGAAGTAACAATTGTATTAAAAATAACGCCATTACTAGATAATAAACCTCTTTTTCTTCTTTCAGTAAGAATATAATTAATTAATAAAGCACCAGTTTGATTACCTGTATACAATTGATATTCACCATGTGAATCTAAAAAGGCAATTCCTATTCTATCACCATCTGGATCAGTTATTAAAATCAAATCAGCATTATTTTCTTTTGCATAAATTAAAGCAAGTTCATAAGCTTCAGGATTTTCTGGATTTGGTGATTTTGTATTTGAAAAATATGGATCAGGTGTACATTGCTCTTTAACTGGGATTACTTCATAATTCAAATGCTTAAATAATTTCATAGCGTTATCATATGAAGCCCCATGTTGAGGCGAAAAAACAATTTTAAAGCCTTTTTTATCTAAGTCTTTATTAATTTGAATTTGTCTAACACCACGACGATAATTTTCATCATAAGATTCATCTAAGATTAAAATTTGTCCTGGGTTAGGATCTTTTCCTCTTTTAACATCTAATTCAAAACCAAGTTTAGCAATTGTATCGACAAGTGGAGCAATATCATTTGGTAATAATTGACAACCATTTTTATCATAAACTTTATAGCCATTATATTCTTTTGGATTATGAGATGCTGTAATCATAATTCCTCCAACAGCTTTTGACTTTCTTACAGCATAAGAAAGTTCAGGGGTTGGCCTTAATGAATCAAATAAATATGCTTTGATACCATAACTAGATAATGTTCTAGCACATTCAACAGCAAATTCACGTGAAAACAATCGATTATCGTGTGAAATGACAACACCATTAATTTTTGCCCTAGCACCAAATTTTGACAATAAATATTGAGAAAAACCTACTGTAGCTTTTCTAATAACATAAATATTTAATCTATTACTACCTGGACCAATAATTCCTCTAAAGCCTGCTGTTCCAAATTCCAATTCACGATAAAAAGCATCGTTAATTTCTTCGTTAGACATATGAAGTAATTCTTCACGCATCTCATCAGATAAAGTAGGTTCAGTTAAATAACGATTATATTTTTCTAAGATTGTCATTTTTCCTCTCCTTTTGCTCAACATTGTCGACTATGCTTTCAAACAATGAGATTTCTTTTTTATATCCTAAATAATCTAACCAAGCAAATACATATTGGCTTTTAATAAAATCTTTAGCAAATTCAGTAATACTGACTGGCAAAATCACATAAGACATAAATTGCTTAACGTCATTAAATTTTTTTCCGTTATACAATATACATTTTTGATTATCAAGCACAAACCCTAATTTAAAATACGCTTTATTTTCATTAGTTAAAAATTCTTCCTCTAATGTTTTAATACTTTTATATAATTGAGGTTTTCTTTCATCGAAATGAACTACTTCAAAATAATAAGACAACAACTTATATTTTAAAAAATCCTTTAAATAAATATCAATTTGTGGTCCAAACGAAAGAATTTTTTTACCTAATTCCTCTACATTTTCAAAATTATAGCCATGATATCTTAAACTCATTATAGGATTAATAATATACTGTGTCTTAAAAAGAAATGCATCATTTTGAAAAGGTTGGCTTAATAACTCAACGATATTATTATACATTTTTTCATTATAATTGTATAAAATTTTCAAAAATTTTTTTGATTTTATTAATGCAAGCGCTTCATCATGGTAAAGATAGATATTTTTTGCAAATTCTTCCATACTATAAAATGTATTTGAGCCTAATTTGATGATTAAATCCATTAATTATTACCTCCAATTTTATAAATTAAATATGCAAAAACCACAAGTAATAAACAAGATAGAATAATAAAAACAAATCTTAATGTAATTGATTCATTTTCTTTGCCCTTATATTGATTATTTAAAACTCTTGTTAAAACAAAAATTGAACTAACAATATTATTATCAATACTAAAATAAGATATTTCCTTCTCTAATAATTTATTTTTCAAAAGACAAGATAAAATATAATCATAAAAATTTTCACATTTTTTATTAATTCTATTCATATTATTTTCAATATTTTTTAAACTCAAAAGTGCTTCTTTATACGCTTTATTTTGTTTATAATTTTTACTAATTAAATAAATTAATATTGTATCTAAAAGAAAAAGTAGAATCCAACTAATAAAAAATAAAATTAACATTATTCGATTTGAATTAATTCCTTGATAGAAATTTCTAATACTACCACTTGGAATAAGTGGTAAAAATATCATAATAAAATTATAAATAAAACTAATCCATAAAATATTTTTTTCACCTTCATCCATTCCTAAAGAAACAGGCAATTCTTTTTCTTTCATAAAAACAAATTTATATTGATCTATAATATTTTCAACAACCTCTTTTCTCCATTCTAAAAATTTTTCTTTAATATAATCAATTTTATAATTAGAAGTATATCTTTCATCTAAAATCATATCATTTAAAGTAATTTTTTTATTATCAAAGACAATAGAAATTTCCCCAATAGTTTTAATTTGATCAACTTCTTTATTATAGAAAAATGGATTAATATAATCTGATTCTTCTGATTGTTGAATTAAATAATTTATTTTCATTGTCAAAACAAAAAAATCTTGTAAAGTTTTGATTTTATTAAAATCAATAGTTTCAAATTCATTAATTAATCTTTGTGCTTTATATGAATAAACATTTCTTGCTTTTTTAATATTTTCACACAACATTAAAAATGAATTTGATGATCTTAATTCATCAATATATTTATTAACATATAAAGAAGTATCCACTCCTAAAATTTCAGCAAGTAAAAGAACCTTATCTTCTTCTCTCATAAATTCATCATTCCAAGTTGTAATTTATCAAAGATAAATTCTAAAAAACCATATGGCAATTTATATAAATTATTAACAAAACCAATTATGATAAATAAAAACACCATACTAATTACAGTATTAATAATTACAAAAGAATATTTCCATGCTTTTTTCTTTAATTTAAGATTTTTTAAAAGATTAATAAAAATAAAATAAAAAATAATAATCATACAAATAAAAATAAATATACTTATTCCTAGACATGAAAAAGTATTAATATTAATTTCTTCAAAAGAAAAAGAAAGTTTTCTCATAACCTTGGCTATAAATTCACCGAAACTAAATATAAATTGACTATTATTTAAAGCAAAAAAAGTTAATAATCCAATAAGAAAAGAACAAATTAAACTAAGAAATATTTTTAAAAGATTAGCACTTTCTAGCCTAGTATACATATAAAAAATAAGCCAACTAAATCCAATAAAAATCATTGAACTAGTTATAATCATATTCTTTTTTCCTCTTGAATAGATTTTAAAATACTCTCTTCTTTATTGGGAAGATTAGCAATAAATGTTTTATTTGATAAATAAGATAAACAGCCTTCAATATTTTTAAATTCAATTTTATAAGCATGCAAAAATTGATTTTGATAATGATATTTTTCTAAAAAGATTTTATTCATTGAAAAATTACCATATTTACTATCACCTAATACTGGGTGATTAATATACGATAAATGCACTCTAATTTGATGAGTTCTGCCAGTTACAATTTTTACATTTAATAAAGTACAATTTTCAAATGTTTCTAGCACTTTATAATAAGTTAAAGCATATTTTCCGCCTTCAGAAACGCTTTTAACTTTAACCATATTATTTTTTTCATCTTTAAATAAAGGTGCTTCAATTTTATTTTCACCATATAATTTTCCACATACTAAAGTTAGATATTCTTTATTAATTTCTTCTTTTGTTTTAAAAAGTTCTTCTAAAATATGTAATGATTCAATATTTTTAGCAAAAATAACAAGACCTGAAGTATTGCGATCTAATCTATGGCATGGTGCAG
>FR889400.1:14936-31538 GCA_000432895.1 Firmicutes bacterium CAG:449
TCTAATCTATGGCATGGTGCAGGAACGAAAGTGTGATTACTAGGATTAAACTCATTTTTTTCAAATAAATAATTTAAAATAACATTAGTTAAAGTGATTCTTTTTTCATTTTCATCACCATGAATTAATATTCCACTTGGTTTATTAACAATTAAAATATTTTTATCTTCATAAACAATATCTAAATTTATATTAGATTTAACAATTAATCTAGTATTAGAAAATTCTTCCAGTTGCTTATCTGTAACATAAATTTGCATAAAATCATTTTCTTGTAAAATATAATCTTTAGAAATTCTTTTACCATTAACCTTTACATCTTTTATTCTAAATAGTTTATAAATAAAACTTAAAGGTGCACCATCAAGATATTTTCTCACAAATTTTTCAGCTTTTTGTCCATGATTAGCTCTAGTAATCGTAATTTCTTTCATAACTTCATCCTTTAAACAAAATTATACTTGTTTTTGATGACAAATACATTATTTTATTGTAAAATTATAAAGCATTGGAGAATTACCCAAGTGGTTGAAGGGGCGGGCTTGGAAAGCTCGTAGGCTTGTAACAGGGCGCTAGGGTTCAAATCCCTAATTCTCCGCCATTAAATATCGAATTGACTATTATTATAATAGTCTTTTTTATTTCTTAAAAAGATTAATCAAAGCGAATATAATGCTTCTTAGAATAAGATATTCGTGATAAAAATTCTTCTCTACTTCCTAATAAATAATCATCATTATTAATTCTATAAAATGATTCTTTTAATTCTAAAAACAAATAATTTTTAAATTTATATAATCTAATATTATCAATATTTTTAATTGCTTTTCCATCTTTATAAAGTATTTTATTTTCTAAGCAAAACTTATGCTTAGTTTTTTGATCTTTTAAAAAAGTTTTATATTTTGAATTAATTAAATATTGAATAATCATCAAACTAAATATTAAAAAAGGAAGTATAAAAATAAATAACATTTCATAAATTTTAAAAATAAAACATGGAATTAACATTAAAATTGAAATTAAAAAAGAAATGATTAAAACTGGTAGTAATTTAATATTTCCATATATAGCAATTGCTTTGCTATCATTATAGCCAATCATTTCAATTTTCATTTAATTATTCCTTCAACAATTATTATATATTAAAATTTATTAATTGTTTATACATTTTTTCATAACATCTTTTAATAAAAACATTGATACAATCGCTGTTAAAATTTCTGCAATAGGAAAAGTCCACCAAATTAAATTCATAACATTACTTGACAAAGTAAAAAAGTAAGCGATAGGAAAAACAAATACAACGAGTCTTAATAAAGCAGTAAATAAAGGTTTAAAAGAATAACGTAATGCTTGAAATACTCCTTGTAGTGCGACATTAAATCCCATAAAAACATAGCCAATAGAAGCAATACGCACTGTTTTTGTACAAGCATCAATTAATTCAACTGTTGAACTATTAGAAAGAGCAAATAATTTTGCTAAAGGTCGAGCAATTATTTCAAATAAAATTGTTATTATAATTGAAACAATTAAAGTATCAATTATTCCGTATTTAATACTTTCTTTTGATCTAATTATATCATTTAATCCATAATTAAAAGAAAGTATTGTAATAATCGTATTTGATAAACCAAAACAAGAAAAAAGTGCAACTTGTTGTATTTTATAATAAATTCCAAAGGCACCTACTAATATTGTTGTATCAACATTAGCTAAACCAAGAATCGCATTCATTCCAGCCATCATCACTGAAAGTAATCCTTGCATTAAAATAGCAGATAAACCTATTTTATAAATTCCTTTTATAATATGCCAACTTGGCTTAATATATTTCAAATTTCCATTAATATCTTTATTTCTTAAATAATGAAATAACATGGCAATAATCAATGAAACAAATTGACCAAAAACTGTAGCGTATGCCGCGCCTTCAACTCCCATATTAAGTGGATAAATAAAAATATAATCAAAAACAATATTTATTGCTGCACCAGATAATTGAGCAATTGTAGAGTACAAAGAATTTCCTGTCGCTTGTAAAAATCTTTCATAAACAGTAAAACCAATTGATCCAAGTGATAGAGAACAACAAATAGTTAAATAGTTTGCTCCCATTTTTATTATTTCATCATTTTTCGTAAATAAAGAAATAAACCATCTTGATAAAAATAAGCCAAAAACAAGAAAAAACAAATATATAACTAAACAAAGAAATATTCCATTACCAGCCACTTTATTAACTTTTTCTTTATTATTTTCACCTAAGCTTTTTGATAACAATGCATTAATCCCAACTCCTGTTCCTACACCAATAGAAATCATTAAAATTTGGATTGGAAAAGCATATGTTAACGCTTCATTAGCTAAAGTTCCAGTTTGTTCCATATTCGTCACAAAAATACTATCTACAACATTATATAATGCTTGCAATACCATAGATATAATCATAGGTAATCCTAGTTTCCATATTAATTTTTTTACTGGTTCTACTAATAATTTATTTTGTATTAATTCATCCATAAAATCCTCCAAAAATAAAAAAAGTGCAAATCCATTTCAACTGGACTTACACAATTTGTTACTCGTTGACTTAATTAAATTACCATAAAAAAATTATTTACGTAAGCAATTTTTTATTTATTTTAATATTTTTCAATATCCATTTTTATTTAATGCTGACACAATTTAAATTATACTTGTTTTTTTCTTATCTAATTTATATTGGCATTTATATGTATCACTTCATTACTATATCAAACTAATACTTTCTTAATGGCAATGGGGACCCCGGACAAAAAGTTGGACCATCCGAATGGTTACATAAATGTATACTAATGATCAAAAAATACATGCAATTGAGATTGTTAAGAAGTGCAAAGGTATTATTAATAAAGCCTGGAGATTGTTAGGGTATCCTGATAGCAGAGATACTTTAAAGCTGTGGTATAAAAATTTCCAAGAAGATAATAATAAAATCACAAAAACTCCGCGTTATAGCGATAAGGAAATTGATAAGGCAGTTTCCTATTATTTGGAGTGCAAAAACATTCAAAAAACTATTGATGATTTAGGCTACCCAGACTCAAGAATGACGTTATGGAGATGGATTAAATCACAGGACATCAATATTTCTAATAAACGTGGTAGAGTTTCGTCGCTTGACGAAGAGACAAAATCATCAATCATCTTAGAATATTTAAATTCCGATAAAACTATGCTAAAATTCTCATTAGAAAAAGGCATTGCTACCTCTACATTAAAAGGATGGCTTGATGCCTATAATCTAAAAAAGGAGGAAGTCTCTATGCCGAAAGAAGAAAGTAATAATGTCGATGAAACAGTTATTCCTCCTCGCAGTGATCAAGAAGAAATAGACGAACTTAAAAAGGAAATTGCTAAATTAAAAGCGGAAAAGATAGAAGCAAATCGTAAGACTAAAGAAGCTGAAGCAGAACTCAAATTAGCAAAAGCCAAATTAGCGGAAACTCAACTAGAATATGACATCTTAGAAAAGGCGGCAGAACTATTAAAAAAAGTTAATGGCATTAATATCAAAACTCTTAAAAACAAGGAGAAGGCCATCGTTATTAATGCCTTAAGAAGTAAATATAAGTTAGCAAAGCTACTTAAATCTCTAGAGATGGCCAAATCATCATATGAATATCAAGTAAAAGCTCTTAACCATGATAAATATCAAGAGTTAAGGCCAATAATTAGACAAATATTTAACGATAGTTATCAAGCATATGGTTCAGAAAGGATATATGGTGAACTTAAAAATCAAGGAATAACAGTTTCTGAAAAAGTTATTAGAAGATTAATGAAAGAAGAAAATATTCATCCATTTATTCCTAGAATGAAGAAATATTCTTCTTATCAAGGAGAAATATCTCCAAAAGTTCCTGATTTATATAAACACGACTTTAAAGCGGATGAACCATATAAGAAGCTAGTAACAGATATTACTGAATTCTCACTTAGAGATGGTAAAGTATATCTATCTCCAATAATTGATTTATACGATGGATGTCCAATTAACTGGAAGATAGGATATTCTCCAAATAAAGAATTAACTAGCTCCATGTTAATAGAACTACATAACATCATTCCTAGCGATGTTAAACCCATCATCCATAGTGACAGAGGTTGCCATTATCGAATCCCTGATTGGATTAATCTCATGGAAGAATATGGTTATACTAGATCAATGTCCAGAAAGGGATGTTCCCCGGATAATGCAGCGTGTGAAGGATTCTTCGGAATAATGAAAAGAGAATTCTTCCATAATCATGATTGGAGCAATGCGACAAGGGAAGAATTCATAAAAGAATTAGACAAGTACTTAACTTGGTTTAAAATAAAGAGAATAAAGGAAAGGTTAGGATATTTAAGTCCAACAGAATATCGTTCTAGAGCAAGTCTCTAAAATGGTACGAAAAAATGTCCGGACTCCCAATTCGTTTTGATGCAATCATATCAATAATTGCATTGCAGTCATCATTGTGTGTCCAGTGATGCGAATAAGACTCATATTTTGGTCTTACAAAATTGTGTGAGCCTATAAGTTTTATTTTTGGCCTATGAACCTGTTTATAAAAATCAATCGAACAATCAGAAAATCTAGTACATCCAAGAAGTGATACTCTACCCATCCATGAAGCATAATTCAATGCTTGAGATATACCAGTAACTTCAACGCAGCCATTTATACCTTTGCCTTTTGTGATATTTTTCACATTTTGAACAAAGTTTTCATCTGATGGATCGAGTGCATAGTCAGCACCGAGTTTCAATGCAAGTTCACGTCTTTGACTGTTTAAGGCGACAGCGATTACAGGATTTGCACCAGAAAGTCTTAAAAATTGCGTTGCAAATATTCCAAGAAGACCTTGTCCCATTACCATTGCACTTTCTCCAAGTTTATTTCAAGCTTTCTTACACCGCCGAGTGCCATTGAAGCAATAATAACAAATGCCGCTTCAAGAGATGAAACATCATTATTTTCAACCTTTGTTATATCGCTTTCTGGACGAATATTATATTTTGAATGACATCCATGGTATACTAAAACTCGATCGCCTACGGATACTTTACTTACTTAGAACCGACTTCTTCTACATATCCTACACCACAATAGCTTAATGACATAGGATAATTTTGTGAAGTGTTTTTCATTCCTAGAATACAAGCTCTTTCTGTACCTCCGCTTACAATAGTATATTCCATTTTTGTAAGACTTCATTTTCTTTTACTTTGCCAATTTCATTTTCAATAAGTTCTGCCTTATGAACACCTGTAAAAAATATTTGTTTATTTCGCATATAGCATCTCTTTAAATTAAGTTTATTAAATAAACATAAATTAATTATGTAAATAGTCTATTTGATTTTTTTATCATATTTGATACTTAATTATTGGCTTTGGTAAAATTACTAGATGGTATAATCGAAAAGGAAAGTATGAATATTCTTCCTCTTGATCATTTGTTTTTACTATGTAAATATTATCTTTTTAATATAAAAGGTGATTAATTTTACTTAACCACCTCATAATGTTTTATATAATTTTATAATTTAATGATTGTTCCTATTACTTTTCCAGATAAAGCACCTGCATTTGCTTCATCAGTATCAATATGCATTGCTAAAGCATAATTTGGTGAAACTCTAACAACTGTGTCTAAGAAGATCAAACCTCTTCCTGTTTCATTTTCAACTTTAACTGCGACAATATCACCATTTTTAACATTGAATTCTTTAGCATCTTCTTCTGTCATATGGATATGTCTTTTAGCAGCAATTGCTCCTTCAGTTAATTCAACTTCTCCACATGGTCCCACTAATTTAACAGGTGTTGAACCTTTAATATCGCCTGATTCTCTAACTGGAACAGTTATACCAATAGTTCTAGCATCTGTAAATGATAATTCAACTTGGTTAGCTTTTCTACAAGGTCCTAAGATTGAACAATTTAATTCACCTTTAGGTCCTACAACTTTTACTTTTTGATTAGAAGCAAATTGACCAGGTTGTGATAGCATTTTCTTAACTTCTAATTTGGCATCTTTACCAAATAAAATTTCCAATGTTTCTTGGTTAACATGTACGTGTCTAGCGCTAGTTTCAATAATAAATTCCTTCATAAACCCTCCACTTATTCTTGAATTTGTTTGACTAATTTTTCCATTTCTTTATCAAAATCAACACCGACATTATTATTAAAAACTAATAATTTGCAACCAGTATCTTTATTTGCTAAAGGGGTAGGAATTGAAAAATCGACACCTTTAATATATTCATCCCAGTGAGTCATTTTCCAAGTATCTCTTGATGAATTTCTTTCAAGCATTCTTTGATGACATGTTTCTGAAGATGCTTCAACCCAAACAAAGGTTAATTCAGCATTTTTTTCAGCAAGTTTTTTTGCTAAAGATTTAACATATTCAACATCTCTAATTTCTCTAGTAAAAGGAGCGTTAATTAACACTAAATCCTCATATTCTAAAGCTTCAAAAGCTAAATCAAGAGTTACTTCATATTCAACATCTCTAATAACTCGATTAAAGAAATCAGATGAACGATTATATTCTTCATTTGCCGCTTCAAAAATCTTTTTTGATAAAGGAATTAAAGTATCTTTATCTAGATAAACAACATGATGAAGTGCAGTTGCTAATTTTTTTGAAACATAAGTTTTTCCACAGGCAGGTGGAGAAACAACTAAAATTAATTTTTTTAAAAACATTTTTTCTTACTCCATTTCTAACAATAGTATTTTAATACTATTAAGAATAAATTACAAATAAAATGATTTTTTTATTCACTTCTTAAAGCAATAACTGGATCTTTTTTAGATGCAATTCTTGATGGAACAAGACCAGCGATAAAAGTAAGCAAACAACTTAGTATAACTAATAATACTCCACCTAAAATAGGAAGTTTTGCAACATTTAAATTCATATTTGAAACAGCATTTATAATTAAGTTAATTGGTACATTTAATAAACAAGTAACACCAATTCCTAGTAATCCAGAAATTAAACCAATAATTAAACTTTCTGCAGTAAAGACATTCTTGATATCTTTTTTAGATGCCCCTATTGATCTTAATACACCGATTTCTTTAGTTCTTTCTAAAACAGAAATATATGTTATAATACCTATCATAATAGAAGAAACAACAAGTGAAACTGAAACAAAGGCAATTAAAACATAACTAATAATATTGATAATTGTGGAAATTGAACTCATCATTAAAGCCACATAATCGCTATAAACTATTTCGTAATTTTCACCCAAAGAAGGATCATTTTTAACCATATTATTATATTCAATAATTTTATCTTTTAAACGATCTTTACTTTCAAAATCAGTGCAATAAAACGATATGCTACTTGGATCTGAAAGATCATTAACTCCAAAATTAATCATGTTTTGTACATAGGAATTATCATTTTTATTCAGTGAAGAATACATATTATCAATAAATGAAGGCATTTGTTCTTTCATTGTATCAATCATTTCATTTACTTTTTCTTTTAAAAGAACTTCATCATCTTGATATTGTTTTAAATTATTCCATAGCATTTCATTTTGTTGGAGCATTAATATTAATTCTTCTTTACTCATATTGTTAATATAGTTTTTAATATAAGTTACTTTTTCTTCTTGAGTTACACTACTAGGAAATTTTTTACCAGTTAAAACATCAATATTATGATTATCTTTTTGTTTTTTAACTATTTCAGAATTATTAATTCTATTAATTATTTCTCTAGTTAAAGATGGACAATATCCAATAGGTGTTTTAATTGAATGGGCAACTGCATCAGAATTTGGCTTAACAATTCCAACAATTTTTAATGATAAATTTGTATTATCAAGCATTGATTTTACATAATTAGAATCTTCTTTTTTATTTAAATATGTTCCATCTTCTTGTTTTTGATAATAATCAGTATCTAATAAGATATTGAATTTTGTATTTAATAAGGTTTCATAAGAAATAGGATCTATTTTAATTTCATAGTTTTCATTATTTACTATACCTTCAGCGATTTCTTTTAAAGTTGGAGAAGTTGATAAACCTAAAGCGTATAAAGCATAGTCAGTTAATGTATTATTTTCATTAATAACTAAAACACATTCATCATAATTACTTGGCCAACGTGAATTACCCACTAGATTGTATTGGCTTTCAAGTAAAGTAGGATTATCTAACATTTCAGAAAAAACATCAGTATTCATCATACTTGCTTGTTGCATAATCATTGTCATATCACTAGTTGAGCCACTTGCTTTAACTATTTCTTTTAATAAATCTGTAAAGGTGGTTGATGGATTTAATAAATTATTATTACTATCATATACATTTAAATTTGTATTATAAGTATATGAAATTGTATAATCTTTAAAAAATTCATCATTATCAATATATTCTTTAAAGTGCTTTAAATTATTGGTGGATGATTCTTTAAATAGTTTATTAAGCATTTCTACCATTTGAGAATTAGAGGATACCATTCCATTATCTTCTACTGGTTCAGAAGAATTTTTGTTCATCATAAGTTCTAAAACAGCTGAATAATCTATTTGATCTTTTTCAATAGTCATAGGATAAGTTGATAAAGTATCTTCTTGAACAGTATTAATATAATTTTGGAATCCACTTGATAATGATAAAATTAAAGATATACCAATAATACCAATTGAACCAGCAAAACTAACTAAAGCAGTTCTTCCTTTTTTAGTTAATAAATTTTTTCCACTTAAAGATAAAGCGGTTAAATAAGACATATTAGTCTTACCTTTGATTTCGTCTTTTTCAATTTTTTCTTCATCAGTAAATGGTAAAGAATCATCAAGAACTTTCCCATCAAGTAATTTAACAATTCTAGTTGAGTATTTTTCAGCAAGTTCAGGATTATGGGTCACCATTATAATTAATTTTTCATTAGAAATTTCTTTTAATAGTTCCATAATTTGAACACTTGTTTTAGTATCAAGAGCCCCAGTTGGTTCATCAGCAAGAATAATATCTGGATCATTAACAATAGCTCTAGCGATTGCTACTCTTTGCATTTGTCCACCAGAAAGTTGAGAAGGTTTAGCGTTTAATTTATCTTGTAAACCTACCTTTTGTAAAGCGATGGTGGCTTTTTGCTTTCTTACTTGTTTATTAACTCCAGATAAAGTTAAGGCTAATTCAACATTTTCTAAAACTGTTTGATGAGGAATTAAATTATAACTTTGAAAAACAAAACCAATTTTATGATTACGATAATTATCCCAATCTTTATCTTTATATTTTTTCGTGGATACACCATTGATGATTAAATCACCATCACTATATTGATCAAGTCCACCAATAATATTTAATAAAGTTGTTTTACCACATCCAGAAGGGCCTAAAATAGAAACAAATTCGGTTTTTCTAAAAGAAATATCAATTCCTTTTAATGCTTCAACGGTTTGATAGTTTTTGTCACCTTTTTTTCCTATTTCATATGTTTTAAAAATTTTCTTTAATTCTAGCATTGGTTTTGCCTCCTTTGTTATTAAATTAAAGATAAATTTTTAACTATTTATTAACTTCATTATCTTTAGATAATAATTCAAATATTTTGTGATTATCTTTTTTTAATGAAGAGATAATTTTATTAATACCAAAGCCTCCAAAAGCTAAAATGGTATTAAAAATAGCTTTTCTTAAACCGACTAAACCTTCTTGAAAAAAGAAATTAAACCAACTAATAGGTTTATTATTAACTATATATATCATTGAATAAACTGTAAAAGAAATAATTAGAATTAAAGGAATTAAAGAAGTTGTTAATTTTAAAATTTTATTGCGATCGGCTTTTAATAATAAACTAGGTAATATTGATAAAAGTGGGCATAAAACTAATAAACCTGAAAAATAATTTAAATTGCTTTTCATTAAAAAATAACATGGAATTAAACCAATAAATGAACATATTAAAGATAAAACTATAGATAGATAAAATTTAAAATCATATTTTGGTTTTATTTGTAACATTTCATTTTTATATGAATTGTAGCAATTTTGATGCATTGGAACATAATTTTGTAAAAATAAATTATATTCTGCTTTTTGTAAACAAAGAGGACAAAGTTCTTTTTTTGTGTAATTTCTATTTTTTAAATATGTTAATAATCTTCTAATAATTTCATTTACTTTTTCAATAAATTTTTCATCTTTTTTACCTTCTGGTAAACTAACAATTAATATTTCATCTTTTTGATCAAGTTTTAATTTTCCACATGCATTATTTAGACAAACTTGTTCTAATTCTTTAATATTTTGTATTTTCCCTTTTAGAGGAATAAAAATTGAAGGGATAGTTAACATAAAATAATCCCAATTACCAAGATATAAGATATAATTATCTATTTCTTTAACATATATTCCTTTTATTAAAGAAAAACCAATTTTTTCTGCGTATTCTTTTATTTCCATATTGCACCTCTAGATATAATATAAACTATTTTTTTCACAAATTATATGATATGATTTTATTAAAGAAAACATATATGAAAAAAATACTTTTAATACCTCTTTTTATGATGAATTTTAATTCTTATCAAGAACCACCTACAGTTATTATTACTGGCTCAGATTTTCAAGGCAGTAGTCATGAGCAAAGTAAAAATAATGTCAGTAATATTATCTATCAAATGCAAGAAGATAACTATGATATAAATGGGGTTATTTTTTGTGGTGATTATACTGCTAAATTAAATAATAATCCTCAAGATAGTGAAGAAGGAATTGCTTATTTAAAACAATCTATTGAAGAAAATAATATTACTTTAAATGATGATAATTTAGTTTTAGTTAATGAAGATAATTATATGTGGATGCAAGGAAAAAATACTTCTAATGGAAATATTCTTACTACTGATGATGAATTAGAAATAAAGAAAACTTCTATTGCATTAGAAGAATATTTAAATAAAAAAGAAGAACAAAATTTTTATAAACCGATATTTATCGCTTCCAATTTAGGATTACATTATTCTCTTCGTTGTTATGAAGATGGTGATACCCATTACGCTAAATATATTTTTGATGTATTAAATAATCATCCTAATTTAAATATTATCTATTTATTTGGACATAATCATTCTCATGGTTGGGATAATTATTTAGGAGGCAGTTCGATATTTTTAACTAAAGGTGATGAAATTTATCTATCAACTTTAGAAAACAATTATGCTTGTTATAAAGACACTTTGAATTTTACATATATGAATGCGGGATATACTGGATATTATACAACAGATAATCCTCTTGATGGAGCTTGTGATATTTTAAGTATGTCATTATTTGAAATATATGATAATGAAGTAAAAATTAAAAGATATTCTGAAGATGGACAAGTAAATTTAAAAGAAGTAGGTGTTTTAAACACTAGGAAAGGTAGTGAAGAAAAATTGTCATTATATCCTCTTAATGAAGATTGTGTTGATGAATATATTTTAAAACTGAATAGAACTAATGAAAAAAATAATTTACCTTTGATTTTATCTATAATTGGAGGAAGTTTGTTTTTAATAGTTATTGTTTTTCTAGTTATTAAAAAAAGATATTGTAATAAAATAAAAAACAATTAAAATGGAAATATGACTACTTTAATTTCTGAATTATCTTTTAACATTGCTAAATACTTTATTATCATTACTGATATTGTAATTCTTTTGATTGTGTTAATTTGCTATGGACATCGCTTGTTTCATGCTATTCATGGCTTATTTTGTAAAAAAGTCACTTATCCTTCTAGTAATAAAAAACATAAATACGGATATTTAATTACAGCAAGAAATGAAGAAAATGTTATTGGTTATTTAATTGATTCAATTAAAAATCAAAATTATCCTCAAGAATTAATGAAGATTTTTGTAGTGGCAGACAATTGCACTGATAAAACTGCTGAAATTAGTAGAAATAAAGGAGCCATTGTTTTTGAAAGATTTAATAAGAAATTAATTGGTAAAAGTTATGCTTTAGAATTAGCATTTAAAGAAATTATGTCAAATAAAGAATATGATGATATTGAAGCTTTTATTTTATTTGATGCTGATAATTTATTATCTAAAGAATATACTAATGAAATTAATAAAGCGTACGACCAAGGTAATAAGGTTATTGCTTCTTTTCGCCATTCTAAAAATTTTTCTTCTTCATGGGTTGCTGCTGGACAAAGTATATTTTTCTATTATGAAATGTTAATGCTTCATCGCTCTAGAGCTTCTTTAAATATGGGAACTGCGATTTCTGGAACTGGTTTTTTAATTGATCGAAGTGTAATGGAATTCTATGGTGGTTGGATTTTTCATACTTTAATTGAAGATGTAGAGTTTTCTTTAAATTGTGCGGTTGATAATATTAAAATTGCTTTTTGTGAAGATGCGGTTTTTTATGATGAACAACCAAGGACTGTTAAAGATTCTTTTGTGCAAAGAATGCGTTGGTGTAAAGGTTTAAAAGAATCATTTTTTAAATATACAAAAAAAATTCTTTCTAAAAAGAATGCTCATTTTAATCAATTAGTTTTTGAATTATTAATTCAAATTGCCCCTGTAACTAATATTCCAATTTGTTGGGCAATTATTAATGTTATATATGGTATTGTTTTTACTTGTTTAGGTTTTATTGAAGTTCAAGTTTTTCTTAATTATATTTTAATTTGTTTAATAACTATTTTTGTGATTTTAATTTTGAATTTTTGGTTTATTTCATTTTCTGTAATTATTAAATATAACAAAATTATTAAATCTTCTAAAACTAAAAAATTTGTAGGAGCGGTTTTGTATCCTTTATTTATGTTAATGTATTTACCTATATCAATAGTGGCTCAATTAAAAAATGTGGAATGGGTACCCACTCCACATAAAGAAAATATTTCTATTTATAAAATTGAAAAGTAGTTTAATTAAACATTATTTTTTCATCATTGAACATTCTAGTTAAAACATAAACACCAATAAAAATATAAATAATATTAGATATCATTGTTATAAAATAATTTAAAGGGTTAATAGTTAAAGAAAAGACTTCAATTAAACTTTGAATAGAATTATAAATTGGTATTAAATAAAGAAGCGAATTAGTGGTACTTTGATTTGTCATAAAATTAGATAAACCAATTAGCATTACAATAATCATAATAGGGGTACTATAAGAAGTGGCTTCTTTTACTGATTTTGCATATGTTGATACTAATGTTAATATTGTAGTGAATAATAAAACTGTTACTACGATAATCCCAAAAATGGCAATGACACTAGTAAAATTATAAGCAGATAAAGATATAGTATCGCTTCCCATTAATTTTGGTAAAGATAATATTAAACCTAAAAAACTAATTAATGCAGAAACTAAACCAGTAATAGCTAAAGAAGTAATTTTACCAATAGCAATTTCACTTCTTTTAGTTGGTGTAATTAATAAAGTAGCAATGGTTCCTCTTTCTTTTTCACCAGCGATTGATTCTGAACAAATACTCATAGCCCCGGTAAATAAGAAAGTTATTAATAAGAAAGGTACTAAACTAGAAATGATTTGTATAGAAGTATCTTCTTGATTAGCAACATCATATTTAATATTTTCATCACCATTAACATCAAATTTATTAAACATTGCGGATTCAAAAGAATTTAAATATGTTTTATAAATATTGTATATATATGAAGAAACTTCATTTGCTGAATTATAATATATTTCTACTTGAGGAGCTTTAAGTCCACTACTAACATCGTAAGAAAGCATTTTGTTATAAAAATCTTCATCATAAACAACATATAAATCTAATTCTTTAGAAGATAACTTATTTTTACCTTCTTCTAAAGATAAATCATTATTGTAATGAACTTCCCACTTATCGTTATTTAAAAATGTTTTAAATTCATTAGGCTCGTTAATTATAGAAATATTGAATTCAGTGTATTCTTTATTTACATGATTAGAAATAACATTTCCCATTATGGTGTACATGCAAAAAATTAAAATACCAGGTAAAAATAAGCTAATTAACATTCTTTTATCAGTAAAATATTTTTTTAATTCTTTTTTGATAATTGTCCAAATATTATTCATGTTTTCCTCCTTGGTATAAATCAAAGAAAACATCTTCCAAACATTTTTCTTTTGTCATTTCTTTTAAAGGACCATCTAAAGCCATTTTACCATCAAAAATAATACCTACTCGATCACATAATTTCTCTACAAGTGAAAATATATGTGTTGATAAAATAATGGTTTTACCTTGATTTTTTAAATCAACCAAAAAATCAGTAACAGTTTTCGAAGTAATGATATCTAAGCCATTAGTCGGTTCATCAAAAATAATAATTGAAGGATCATGGACAATAGAAATAACTAAGGAAACTTTTTGTTTCATACCAGTTGATAAATCACCAACTTTTACTTCTTTGAATTCCTCAATTCCAAATTTTAAGAATAATTCTTTTTTTCTTTTTTCAGAAATTTCTTTATTAACTTGATGAAGAGCAGAAAAATAATCAAATAAATAATTAGGGGTGAAATAATCTTCTAATTTTAATTCACTAGTTAAAAACCCAATTTTATTTCTAATGGTATCAGGATTATTTTTAACACTTATTCCTTCAATAAAAGCATCTCCTTCATCAGCTTTTATTAAAGTGGAGATAATCCTTAATGTTGTGGTTTTTCCGGCACCATTAGGACCTAATAGACCATATATTTCACCTTTATATGCTTTAAAAGATAAATCATTAACGGCTATTTTATAGTTCTCGTTAGTTTTATTAAGTTTTTTTTGCTTTTTAGATAATTTAAAAGTTTTCTTTAAATGTTCTACAATAATTATTTCTTCCATATGTTATTTCCTTATCAGTAAATTTATTAAAATATTTTTAACAATATTATTTAAATTAGCCCCCTTTTTATTACATAATATCTATTTCCATTTTCTTCTTTAAATGTATAGTCTTTAACTCCACTTAAGGCATTTTTAGATAATGAATAAGTAAATCCATCTTCATAATTTTCATTACCAATCATTAAATTAATTAATGTGGTAGATAATGAAGTATAGATTTCACTTGCAAAATCTAGTTGAGTGACATTTTTAATAGTATTTAAGAAGGAAGAAGTTTGTTCGTCAGTTAATTTGTTTATTTTTGTAGAAACATAATTTATTTCATATGAAAATGGCTTTTCTAAATGTGTAATTGAACTAGTCATACTTAAATATAAATAATTTGGAATATAATTTTTTAATAAAGTAAATGGGAAAGTATTATATTCTTCTTTAATTGATGAACAATCAAGTTTTACCATATAGGTAAAATAAGTACTTGTAGGAGTAATATTTGAGAATGTTACTTCTTTTACTTCAGGATTATATTTAGAGTATTCTTGTCCATTTTTTTCCATTTCTTTTTTGAAAATTTCATTAACAATCGCACCAATTTGTTTATCAGTTAAATATATATCTTCTTCTAACATACTTATTTTATCTGGATCAATCGTGTATGTTCCATCTCCATTTTTATTAATAACATTATTTAAAGAAGAAATATTTTTACTTGAATCAAGATCTTCGTTAGAAAATTTATTTTCTATATATTCATTTTCATTAATTTCTTCATTCATTATTTTTAATTGATTAAAAACATCAATAACGTTAATTCCATAAGCACTATTTAAATAAATGCATCCACCTACTAAACCAATAATAACAATAATTAAAATTGTTAAAATAAACTTAATTAAAAATTTTAATAATTTAAACATAATTTTTATTCCTTTCAAAAAAAATTTCAAATTTATTTTGCTTAATTAATTCTATGAATTCTTTTTCGCTTTTTATTTTTTGATTAAATTTAACCCCAGCAAGTTTTTCTTGCTTACTTGCTAAATGGTTATCACTTCCAGCAAATTTAATTAATTGATAATTTTCTGCATAGATATTAGCCATTTTATTTTCTAAATCAGTTCGACAAGCATTAATTACTTCAACACCATCAACTTGTCGAGGAAATAAACGAATATGATCGATGTAATGAGCCTCTCTAAATGGATGAGCTTGAATAATTAAAGCGCCATTTTCTTTTAAAAAGATTAATTTTTCTTTCATTGGTTTATTTTCATATTCAGGATGATTTAAAAAGAAATTTTTATCTAAACCATAAATTAAAAAATCAGTTCCTTTATAGGTAATTTCAATACCTAAAAAAACTTTAATTCCTATTTTTTGCGATAAAATTAAAGCTTCTTCGTAATCAGAAAAATAAAAATTAATTCTTTTTTGATATGTTTCTAATGGACTAATATTAATATTACCATCAATAAAATGATTAGTAATAAAAACTCCATCATATCCTAATTCTTTATAAAATAATAAACTTTCTTCAACACTTGCTTTAGCACATTTACTAACAGGAAAAGTATGTAAATGAGTTTCATATTTAAACATTATTATCACCTAAAATAATAATAGCATTTAATTTTTTAAATAGATATATTTTATTTTTTATAATTAAGTGTAATTAATTTTTTTGCTTACATTTTTATTTACAATTTTCTAGT
>FR889401.1:0-3535 GCA_000432895.1 Firmicutes bacterium CAG:449
GTTGATATCTTTTTTCACTAGAAATTTTCTTTTTAAAAAGATTGTTTTTTAAAAAAAGAAAATATTTTACAATTAATAAAGGAAGTTCTTTAATAATAATCCATAAATACTTAAGCATGTTTACGTCCTTTCTTTTTTATAAGTAATATCACTATTACAAATAAAAGTTAATTGTTCGACAACAACATAGATTTTTTCATCTATAGTTTCTAGTCTACCATCAATAGAAACAAATGTTCCTTCTTTATATGAAAATAATTCATTTTTATTATCTTTAGTCCACATCATACATGGAATATAATCATTATTAAAAATTCCTTTATTATCTTTATAATGACGTATAACCTTTATGTAACGGAATGAAGAATTATTTTCTACTTTACATAAAATACCATTCAATGAAACATGATTTATCATATTAAACCTCCTAAGTAATATTATAAATCACCGGCATTTTTTTGAATCCCAAACTAGTCCAATATTAATCTTTAAAAGTTATATTAATTGACAATGGATTAGCTTGTAATAATTTAAGATGAACACCTTCATGCAATGAACCATTTTCATTAGCAATTAAAGTGTGGTATTCGTCAAATTCATATTTTAAAATATTATGACTTGGATTAATAATTATATCAACTTGTCTAAATGGAGAAATATATTCTTGCTTGAAAGTAATTAGCAATCCTCCTTCTGAAAGATTTTTAAATTCAATCATTTTAGAAATTATATTTTTATCTTTTATTTTAAAGAAAGGATATTTTTTTCTAATAGAAATAATATCTTTAACATAATTTACCATCTTCCATCTTTGATCCATAATATCATAATCAAAATGATTAATTTGATCACCAGAATTATAAGAATTATGCACTCCATTTTTTGATAAACCAATTTCTTGCCCAGCATGTAAAAATGGTACACCAAAAGACAATAAAACCATAGCATTAACCATATTAATTCTTTTTAACCAAGATTCTTCATTTTCAAATGAATTAGAAATTTTTAATTTATCATAAATAGTCGCATTGTCGTGACATTCAATAAAATTAATAGATTGGCTAGCATCATTAAACAAAGGAGGAAATGCTAAAGGAATACATGAACCAAGAAAAATATGTTTAAAACCATCAATATAGTTATAATCACCTAATAAATAACCTTTAACACAAAGTTCCATATCAGATGATTTTCCTTTTGCAATATCGCGATATCGATCATTAAAGAATCCTATTTCTAACATTTTATTTGCATTATACATTTTTGACATTTTATCACTAGATAAAGTTGTTGGCATATCCCATCCTTCACCATAAATAATAAAATTAGGTTTTAGTTTTGAACATTCTTTTTTTATTTGATTTATTGTATCGATATCAATTAAACCCATTAAATCAAATCTAAATCCATCAATACCATATTCTTTAACCCAATGTAAACATGAATCAATAATAAATTTTCTTGCCATTGGATGAGATGAATTAAACTCATTACCACAGAATGAACCATTTGAAGGAGTACCATCTTCTTTATAACGGAAATAATAAGAAGGACAAATCTTTTCAAAACATGAATTTTCTAAATTAAAAACATGATTATATACAACATCCATAACCACTCTAATACCATATTTATGGAATGTAGACACCATTTTCTTTAATTCAATAATTCGAGAATATGGATCACTTACATTAGTTGAATAACTTCCTTCTGGAGTATTATAAAATAACGGATCATAGCCCCAATTATATGATTCAGTCGGATTTTCATCACAAATTGTACAAAAATCAAAAATAGGCATTAATTGAACATGAGTTATTCCTAAATATTTTAAATAATCTAATCCAATCGGATTATTATTTTTACTCTTACAAGAAGTTTCTGTTAAACCTAAAAATTTTCCTTTATGACGAATAGAAGTTCCCTTCATTGATGTCATATCTCTAACACTTAATTCGTAAATAATCGCATCAGTTGGAGCATCAAAAGAAGGTAATTTATCATCATTCATATTAATTTTTAATGATGAAAAATCCACCACAACTCCTTTAGTTGATTGAGAAGTTAAGCCTTTTGCACATGGATCATTAACGGAAACTAATTCACCATTAATTCTTACTAAAAAATAATATTTTGCTTTATTTAGATCACCATTTACTCTTCCAACAAAAACACCAGTATCAGTATTTTTTTCTAAAGCTAAAATATTTTCAATACCATTAAATTCATAAACAACATAAGCACTTTTAGCTAAAGGCGAAAATAATCTAAAAGTAGTAAATGTTTTATGATAATGAGCTCCCATTACTTCGTCTGTATAATATAACGAACAAATTTTTTCATCTTTAAGTAAAACATTCATATCAAGATTACAGCACAAATAGCGATCATCATATATTTTATATTCTGCACCAATTGTTAATGCTGGCACATCAGTTAAAACATAATGGAAATGATGTCCAGTTTCTCTTCGATCTTGAATATTAAGTTCACTTATTCTGATATCATCACAATATAAATAAAAGTGTTTTGCAAAAAAGTTACAATAACTTTTATTAACATGGACTTGAATGGTATGATTTGCATTCAATGTCGCATTGAAAATTTCGTCAAATTTATTCATCATTATCTTCCTCAATAAGATTTTCTCGATATTGTTCGGCTAGAACTCTTCTATTACCTTCACGTTTAATAATTCCATCCGCTTCTAAAGTATCAAGAATACCGTCAGCTTTATTAAAACCTATTCCAAATGCATTTTGAATTTTTCCACTTGCACATTTACCGGTTTTGATAACATAATTTTTAATTTCCTCAAATTTTGGATCATTATGGAAATCTTTATAAGGAGTACCTATTTCACTTTCCATTCCATAAGGAGTAACTACTTTTGGTGAAAGGTCTTCAAAATCTTTCATGTAATTTACCCCTCTTTGATTTTTAATAAAATCACAAATATCCATAATTTCTCTATTTTCTAAGTATGCACTTTGAACTCTAATTAAAGATTTATGATTTGGGATTCTGGCAAGTAAATCTCCTCTACCTAAAAGATTTTCCGCTCCAGTTTCATCAATAATAGTTCTTGAATCAATTTGTGAAGAAACACTTAATGCAATTCTTGAAGGAATATTAGCTTTGATATCACCAGTAATAACTTTAACAGATGGTCTTTGAGTAGCAATAACCATATAAATTCCACATGCTCTTGCCATTTGAGCAATTCTTTGAATTAGTTTTGCATTTTCACGATCGTTTTCAATAAAATCAGCAAATTCATCACAAATCATCACAATATAAGGAATTTTTTCATATCCCATTTCATTACAAATTTCCATATATTCTTTGTAATTAGAAGCTCCACGACCTTTAGAAGCAAATAATTCATATCTTTTTTCCATTTCTTCTACTAGTTTAATTAAACCATTTTTACCTTTATCAGGAGAAGTAATAATTGGGCAAAGCAAATGAGGTAAGCCTTGATATTTACTAAATTCAACTCTTTTTGGATCAATTAACATTAACTTTAATTCAT
>FR889401.1:3604-3833 GCA_000432895.1 Firmicutes bacterium CAG:449
AAAGACAGATTTACCTGAACCAGTTGTTCCACAAACAAGTAAATGTGGCATTTCATCAAGTCTACATGTAATAATTTCACCAGATATATTTTTTCCTAAAGGGAATAACAATTTATCTTTTTTATTCTTTTGTACTTCAAGCATACATTCTTTAAATGAAACAATATCAACAATATCATTTCCTACTTCAATACCAGAAGTATCTTTTCCTTCAACAATTGTTTCAAGT
>FR889401.1:3902-7248 GCA_000432895.1 Firmicutes bacterium CAG:449
AATACTACATAAAACATTAGTTTTTACGTTAGCATTCATCTTAACATCAAAACGAGTAACGGATGGACCAATTGTATATGAAATTGCACTAGCACCAATATTAAAATCATGAAAGCATTCATTAATTTTTTCTAGCCTATCTTCAGCAATTCTAACTTTCTTTTCTGTTTCATCATTATTAAAATGATCTTTTAATAACGATAATGGAGGTAAAACATAATCATTTGGTTTAGTATTTTTTAAATTTTTTTCTTCTAATGGTTCAACAAATACTTTATTTTTATTAATTTCAACTTTCTTATTCCAAATTTCATCATTAATAATTTTATTATCGTTTGTAATAATTGGCTTATCAATAATCTTTTTTATTTCTTCAAGATGTTGATCTTCTTTTACTTCTTGTTGATCTAGTTTATTATAATCAATAATTTCAGATGCTTTTGCTCTTTTAACACTTTCAAATTCATTAGGAATATTTTTTTCTTCAACTTTATTTTCAATAACTTCAGTTTCTTTTTCTTGTTTAGAAAGTAAGCGTACTTCTTTTCTTTTCTTATGGTAATTAACTAAGAATTTAATAAATCTAATAAATAAATTTTTAAATAATAAAATAAAACCTAAACCAATAAATACAAAAACGACAATTGAAGTGCCAGTTTCTGTAATAGCACTATTTAAAGCGCCGACTAAAAAGTAGCCAACAATTCCGCCTCCTAAATAAGAAAAAATTGCATCAGTACTAACCATCGAAAAAATATGTTTTTGAGCATTATTTATTTGATTTTGGTAAGCACTAAAAAAGGTGTTGATTGTAATATTATTTCCCATTGATGCAGCGATACAAAAGCCAAGAACTAATAACATCGCACCAAGAATTTTTAGATCAATATGAAATTTTACAACTTGTTTTTTTATCATTAAATACAAACCAAAGAATATTAATAAAAGATAAGTAAAAATATAAAATACGCCAAATAAGTAACTAAATATATAAGTTAAAGCTTCACCTACTACTCCATAATTTAAAAAACCAATTAAAGAAATTAATACTAAAATTAAGCCATATAAAATAGCTTCAGCATCAGAAGATAAAATATAATCATTTGCATTTAATTTTGGAGTTTTTTTGTCTTTATTTTTCATATCCTTACCTATATTAACACATCTTTTCTTTATTATTAAATAATAAAGATAATTTTTTTATCATAAATTTCAAAAATATATTTATTTAACAAATAAACATATCTTCATTATTTAGTATAAACAATTTTTTTTAGAAGAAAAAAGCGATTTTATAATCGCCTTTTTAAAATTTTTTAATTCCCCAGAATTTGATATTTTTTTTGTTTAATAATAACCATATCAGAATACTAACTATCGAAAGTAATAAAACAATTGATAAATAGATATTGGTAAAATTGTCAACTAGTTTTATATCTTCAACCTTGCAAACAATTTTCACAATTACTAACACCAATAAAGAAAGTATTAAGGTTGTGACATATATAATAAATAAATTTGTTTTTTTATTCATAGTCACCTTCTACATTTTCAGAAGTGTTATTTCTATTTACTTTGTAAGGAATATCGTTTTCACTTTTGTCAATTTGTGCAATTAAAGTTCTATTTTCAGCATTCATATTTGATAATGTAATTCCACCAATTAATGATACTGCGGCAATAATTACAAATCCAAAAACACCAAGTGCTCTGGCAACATAATCGAATTTTGTTTTATTTGTTTTTTCAATTTTGTTCTTCATAATTACTTCCTTTCTATAATTCTTAATTTTGCACTTTTAGAACGTGGGTTATTTTCTAGTTCTTCTTCTTTCGGTACTATGACTTTTCTATTGACTATTGAAAATAATACATTCTTCTTTTCAAGAGGTAAAACTCTACTTCCTTCACCTTCAAACGTTACTTCTTTAAAGATATTTTTAACAATTCTATCTTCTAAAGAATTAAATGTTATTACACAAATTCTCCCATTTGGTAACAACAAATCTAAAGCTGATTTAAGTGCTTTTTTTAAAGCGTCAAGCTCATTATTAACTTCTATTCTAATGGCTTGAAATGTTTGTTTTGCTGGATGTCCTTTACTTGATAAAGCTTTCATTGGAAGGGAACTTTTTATTATATCAACTAATTGAAATGTGGTTTCAATTGGTTTATTTTCCCGTGCTTTTACAATATTTTTAGCAATTTGATAAGCAAATTTTTCTTCACCATATTCCTTTAAGACTCTTGTAATATCTTGTAATGAATAAGTGTTTACGACATCATAAGCAGATAAAGAATTATCTTTATTCATTCTCATATCGAGTTTAGCATCATATCGATAAGAAAATCCTCTATCGGCATCATCAAATTGGGCGGATGATACACCAAGATCGAATAAGATACCATTTACCTTTTCAACTCCTAATTCATTTAACTTGTCTTTCATTTCTGAAAAATTTGCATGAATAATAGTAAAATGATTAGAAATTTTTGATAACCGATCTTTACTTTCATCAATTGCTTGTTGATCTTGATCAAAGCAATATAAATGACCATCTTTTAATCTTTTTAGGATTTCAGAGGAATGTCCTCCTCTACCAAGAGTTGCATCAACATATATGTCACTAGGATTTATATTTAAACCTTCAATGCATTCATTTAATAAAACTGGCACATGTTTAAACATATTTTATTCCTTATATGTTTGAGCAATCAATTGAGCATTGGATTCAAATTCTTCATTTTGAAGTGCATCAATTTTTTCAAAAATGTCTTTGTCCCAAATTTCAATATGATCATTGTTTCCTACAATCACGATATCTTTATTTATACCAGCGATTTGCAAATGGTTTTTACTAAGAGTAATTCTTCCGCTTTTATCGACTTCATATTTAAACGAAGTTTGGAAGAACATTCTTTGATAACGACGTTGTGCTGAATCAAGTTCATTTAATTTAGCATTTTTTTCGCATAGGACTTTAAAAGTCTCTTCAGGATAAATGTTTAGGCAATTATCTAGACCTTTAGTAGCATATACAACTTTACCTAAATCGTCCCGGAAACAATTAGGAAGAGTACATCTTGATTTGTCATCTAAGCTATGTCTAAATGTACCAAAGAAAAACATTTTACTCTAGTCGTCCTCCACTTGTACCCACATTATACCACTCTGCCCCACATTTGCAATAATTTTTATATTTTTTTTATGCAAAAAGTTAATTTTATGATTTTAATAAGTAAAATATACCAAAAAAAAACTCCTTACTAAATTCAGTAAAGAGTCATAATTTATTTCTTTTTATATGGACAAGAGTCTTTGTGACACCCACAGCAACTTTTTTTT
>FR889401.1:7334-14509 GCA_000432895.1 Firmicutes bacterium CAG:449
CGATACGACATTCATTTACATTACTCCAAAAATATGAAATATTAAACTAAATAATCCTGAAGCTAACCAAGCAATAACAAATTGAAACAGACCTATTGCAATAGCCCATTTATGTCCTTCTTCTTGTCTAATTGAAGCAAGAGCAGCTACACAAGGGGTATATAGTAAGCAAAATATTAATAAGCAAAAAGCTTGATAAGAATTTAAACAATTATAAATATTGGCTTCACTTCCAAATAAAATACTTAAAGATGAAACCACTCCTTCTTTAGCTAAAATACCTGAAATCAAAGAAGTAGTAATTCGATAATCATTAAATCCTAATGGAGCGAAAATAGGTGAAATACCTCCAGCTATTACACTTAACATACTATTAGAAGAATCGTTGACCATATTAAAATGGAAATCAAATGATTGTAAAAACCAAATAAAAATTGTAGCAATTAAAATAACTGTAAAAGCACGTTTTAAGAAGTCTTTTACTTTTTCCCATAATAATTGACCAACATTTTTAAGACCAGGCAAACGATAATTAGGTAATTCCATGACAAATGGAATGGCTTCACCTTTAAAAACAAATTTTTTAGAGACAAAAGCCACTAATATACCAATTAAAATGCTTATTATATAAAGAGCAATCATCATTAACCAGGCAAACTTACCGAAAAATATTGAACAAATAAAACTATAAATAGGTAGTTTAGCTGAACAACTCATAAAAGGGGTTAATAAAATTGTCATTTTTCTATCTCTTTCTGAAGATAAAGTTCTCGTAGCCATCACTCCAGGAACAGTACAACCAAAGCCAATTAATAAAGGAACAATTGATTTACCAGATAAACCAATTTTTCTTAATAGTTTGTCCATTACAAAAGCCACTCTAGCCATATAACCAGAATCTTCTAAAATGGACAAAAAGAAAAATAATACAACAATGATTGGTAAAAAGGAAATAACACTGCCAATTCCTTCAAAAATACCATTAATAACTAATGAATGAATGATTGGTTCAACTTCCCATTTAGTAAAAGCACTATCTAAAACATTTGTTAAAGAGGTTATTCCTAGTGATAAAATATCTTGTAAAGCAAAACCAACCACATTAAATGTTAAAAAGAAAACCAAGCCTAGAATTAAAATAAACATTGGTATTGCAGTATATTTACCAGTTAAAATTTTATCAATTTTTTTACTTCGAAGATGTTCTTTTGATTCATGAGGCATACAAACACAATTAGCACATACTTTATGAATAAAATTATAACGCATATCCGCAATAGAAGCACTTCTATCAAGAACTCTTTCTTCTTCCATTTGTTTAACAATATGCTCAATCATCTCTAATTCATTTTGCTCTAAAGCTAATGCTTCAATGACTAATTTGTCATTTTCAATTACTTTTGTTGCAGCAAAACGTAAAGGAATATCAGCTCTTTTAGCGTGATCTTCAATTAAATACATAATACCATGTATTGCTCTATGTACTGCTCCAGAATGTTCTTTTTCATCACAAAAATCATTAATAGTAGGTTTTTCTTGAAAATAACTTACATGTATAGCATGTTCAATTAATTCATTAACACCTTCATTTTTTTTCGCAGATATTGGAACGACCGGTATACCTAATAGTTGCTCCATTTTATTCACATCAATATATCCACCATTACCTGTCATTTCATCCATCATATTAAGTGCTAAAACCATTGGAATATTTAATTCCATTAATTGTAAAGTTAAATATAAATTTCTTTCTATTGCAGTTGCATCAACAATATTAATAATTCCTTTAGGTTTACTTTTTAAAATAAAATCACGTGAAACTATTTCTTCTTCACTATATGGTGATAAAGAATATATACCAGGTAAATCTGTTACTAAAGTGTTATCATGATTAATAATTTTGCCACTTTTTTGATCAACTGTCACTCCTGGAAAATTACCAACATGTTGATTCATGCCTGTTAATTGGTTAAATAAAGTTGTTTTCCCACAATTTTGATTTCCTACTAAAGCAAAAGTAATTGTTTCATCTTTATTTAAAGGATGTTCATCATTATGATTATGATATTTTCCATATTCACCAAGACCAGGGTGAATGCTACTTTTAAGAATATTTTGTTTTTCCTCTATTTTTTTTATATAAGGTTCACTAATTTCAATTTTTTTAGCATCATCAATTCTTAAGGTTAATTCATAACTATTAATTCTTAATTCCATTGGGTCACCCATTGGAGCAAGTTTTTCTAAAGTTATTTCACTTCCAGGAATCAATCCCATATCCAAAAAATGTTGTCTAAGTGATGAATCAGCTTCTATTTTAATTATGGTCGAAGTTTTTCCAACTTCTAATTCATTAAGTTTCATATTAATTTCCTCAAAAATTAATGTTAGTTTAAACTAACAAAAAAACTTATAGCTTTTATGCCATAAGTTTATTCTAAATCAATGTCTTTTAAGCAAGCAAATGGAGAAGATGAACTATCATTTTTCCTTTTTTTATATTCATCTTCAGTAATAACTTCCCAATCATCACCTTCAATAATATCTTCTTCATCTTTAGCTAGGACTTGTAAAGGTAAAGAACTAATTAATAAAGAATATGCAATTGGTTCAGTTATGATTTCATCATTTTCTAAATAAAAAATACTTTCTTCATCTACAAGATCTTTATTTAATGTATAAATAATTTCATCTTTTACATTTAATTTATAATCAACTGGTTTTAATGATCTAGTTGATTTTAAAATTAAATCACCTTTTAAAAAGAATTTCATCATAATTAAATCAGAGATACAATTTGATTCAATTTTAAAATTTAGTGATTTAATATCAATTAATAATTGATTATCTTTATAATCATCTTTAGTAAAATGCAATTCTTCAAAAAATTCTTTTTTACCATTTGAAGTTAATTCTTGTCTAGTTATTTTCATTTATATATCCTTTTTCAATAAAATAAGATTTTATTTTTAACATTATATATCTAATATCAGGATGAGCTTGCATAGCACATCTTAATTCAAAAATTAATTTCCATTCTTTAATAGAAGCAGTTACCACAATTTCTGTTTTTAATGAATTTGGTAAAACAGATCTAGCAAGTTGAGGAGTTGCGCCTTTATTAATCATTTCAAAATAATATTTTTCTGCTTCTTGCATTGCTTTATACCAAATATCATATAATTCATCGCTTATTTCAACTGGTTTAATTACGGTGATTTGATTACCAAATTTATCTTTTCCATAATTACAATATCTTGTTGATTCTTGAGAAAATGAAGCTAAACGATGTCTAACTAATTCATGAGTTACTCCACGATCAGTAATTAATTTAATACTAATTCTTTGGTGAACGTCTCTTTCTTCTTCCGTTAATAAAGAATAATCTTCAATTAATTCAAGAACTTCATCTTCGCATTTTTTAGTTGGCTTATTAAATAATTCTGGATACAACGAAGATAAAAATTTAATAATTGGCAAAAGTAAACTAAATTCATTATCAACATTATAGAAATTTAAAAACGCCCTTAAATTAAAAGAAACAAGAGGAAATGAAATATTAGTAAATTCAAAAAAAGGTAAATTTTGCTTTTTTAAAAATTCATAATATTCTTCTTTTAATTTTAAAGTAAAGGAAAAATGTTCAAGAACAGAGCCATGATTATTAGTGCATATTTTTTTTACAAAATTATGCGCGGAAGTATCTGTTATTTTATCTTCAGATTTATAACAAACTCTTCCACACAATTCTACTTTTTGGAATAATCTTTTATCATCTATCTCATAAAAAGATTGTTCTATTACTTTCATTTACTAACTCCTTAAGTATGCACCAAATGATGAATTGAGTGCACTAATTATTTTTTCTTCGACTGGATTAATATCATTATCAGTTAAAGTTTTTTCTAATGAAGAATATTTAACTTTAAAAGCGATGGATTTAAATCCAATTGGTAAAAATTCACCTTCATATACATCAAATATTTCTACTGATGAAATCATTGATGAACCTTGTTTTTTTATACTAGAAATCATTTCTTCAGCAGTTACATCTTTTTTCACAACAAGAGCATAATCTCTTTCAACACTTGGGAATTTAGAAATAACTTGCATTTTCTTTTGTGATGTTTTTAACATTAAGAACTTAGATAAATTCATATCTAAAACATAAGTTCTACCAAATTCTTTTGAATAAGTTGGATGCAATTCTCCCATTATACCAACAACATCTTTACCAATTAAAATTTTAGCACTTCTGCCTGGATGGAAATATTTATTATCAGTTAATCTAGCTAATTTATAACGTTTAAAATCTAAACCTAAAATTTGCATAATAGATTCAAAAACACCTTTAATATCATAAAAAGTAAATTCTTCTTTATCTAATGAAGTACGATATTCTTTAAGCCCATTCATAACAACACATAATTCTTGATATGAATCTTTTGTAGTAGTTATATCACTAATTTCAAAAATTCTAACATCTTTATTTTGATGAGATAAATTATAAGATAAAACTTCTAATAAAGAAGAAATTAGCCCTCTTCTAACTAAAGAATGTTCAATAGTCATTGGATTTTTAATTTTAATTGGTTCATCATTATTTAATACAACAAATTTTTCATCAAGAGTAGGTGAAACTAAAGTGTATGTTAATACTTCATTAAATGAATTAGCAATTAAATGTTCACGAATATTCTTTTTATTTTTTTGTTCAAAAGAAAGGCCTCCAACAGTAGTAACCATCTTTGGTAAAGTTGGTTTAATTCTCTCTAAACCAATAAATCTAAAGATTTCTTCTGATAAATTAGCATCACATTTTAAATCAATACGATGATGAGGAGGTAAAGCCACAAATTCATCATCATTAATATTTTTAATTTTAATATCAAGTCTATTAAAAACATCATTTACTTCTTCTTTAGTAAATTCTTCACCAAGTCTTTTATTAATATAAGAATAAGAACATTTTATTTCTTCTATTTTATTATCTAAAGTAGTGTATCTAGCATTTTTATGAATGATTTTTGCATCCGCAAAATCTATAAGTAATTTACTTGCAAGAGATAAAACATATTCATCTTGATGAGGATCAATTCCTTTAACAAAATGACTACTTGAATCTGAAGATAAACCAATTCTTACACTAGTTCTTCTAACTGTTGAGCCTAAGAAATTAGCACTTTCAATAACAACATTTTTGGTGTTTTCATCGACTTGTGAATACTTGCCACCCATAATGCCCGCTAAGCAACAAATCTTATCACCAACAGTAACACAAAGATCGCCATTTTCAACTTTATAAGTTTTATCATCTAAAGCAACAAAATCTTCATTTTTATCATTTTTTACAATAAATTCATCACTGGTTAATTTATCTTTATCATACATATGAAGTGGTTGACCAGTTAATAACATTACAAAATTACCAATATCAACAATATTATTAATTGCTCTAATTCCACTTGCCATCAAGTAAGCTTGCATTTCTTTTGGAGATGGTTTAACTACAATATTATTAACTTCTTTAACAGAAAATTGAGGGCAATCAGTAGTTAAAGAATCTACTTTAAAATGATTTTCTTCCTCATTAACTAAATTAATTTCTGGAATATTAACTTTTCTATCAAATAAAGCCCCTAATTCTTTAGCTAAAGAAAAAACCGCTAAACAATCAGAACGATTAGCTAAAACATTAATATCTAAAATATAATCATCTAAATGTAAATATCTTAAAACATTTTCTTCACCAATAGGTGCATCTTCATCAAGTTCTTCAATTCCTTCAAGTTGTTTTTGTGATAATAAACTTTTTTCAACACCAAGTTCAGACAAAGAGCAACACATACCATTGGATTCAACACCTCTAATAACACCTTTAGAAATATTGATTTTTGTTTTCTTTAATTCTGCCCCAACACGAGCAACAATTACTTTTAAACCAGTTCTAGCATTAGGAGCGCCACAAACAATTTGTTCAATTCCAAATTTACCTAAATCTACTTTTAAAACATGTAAATGATCACTATCTGGATGATTTTTGCATTCAATAATTTGACCAATAACTAAATTTGTAGCATCAGCAATTTTACTAACTTCTTCAACTTCCAAACCTGAAAATGTTAATTTATTAACTATTTCATCAACTGATATATTTTCAAGATCAACAAATTTTTTTATTAAATTTAAACTTACACGCATAAATTACTCCTTATCAAATTGTTTTAAAAATCTTAAATCATTAGTGTAGAATCTTCTAATATCATCAACACCATATTTAAGCATTGCCACTCTTTCAATACCAATACCGAAGGCAAAACCTTGATAGACATTAGTATCAAATCCACACATTTCAAGAACGTGAGGATGAACCATACCTGCACCAAGAATTTCAATCCAACCTGTTCCTTTACATAATGAGCAACCTTTACCGCCACATTCAAAACAAGAAATATCAACTTCAACTGAAGGTTCAGTAAATGGGAAGTATGATGAACGCATTCTAACTTCTCTTTTTTCACCAAACATACTTCTTGCAAATAATTGTAAAGTACCCATTAAATCCGCTAAAGAAACATCTTTATCAATAACAAGTCCTTCTATTTGACCAAATTGATGTGAATGAGTTGCATCATCATCACGACGATAAACCTTACCTGGAGAAATAATTTTAATTGGTCCAACTCCTTTTGCTTGTAACATCACATGAGCTTGTACAGGAGATGTTTGTGAACGCATTAATCTAGTATCATCAATAAAGAAAGTATCTTGCATGTCTCTTGCTGGATGTCCTTTTGGAACATTTAAAAGTTCAAAATTAAATTCATCAGTTTCTACTTCTGGACCTTCAGCAATTTTATAACCCATTCCAATAAAGATTTGACTTACTTCATCAACAATCGAATTAAATAAATGCTTACTTCCACGTTTCATATTAACGCTTGGTAAAGTAATATCAATTACTTCACTTGCTAATTTTTCATTTAACATTTTTTCTTCAAGTTCAGTTTTTCTTGTTTCAATTAAAGATAATATTTTATTTTTTACTTCATTAATGGTTTGCCCAAACTTAGCTTTTTCTTCACCAGAAAACTCTTTCATTTTGGACATAAAAGACATTAATTCACTCTTTTTTGATAAATATGAATTTCTAAAATTATTTAAATCTTCAATAT
>FR889401.1:14572-22277 GCA_000432895.1 Firmicutes bacterium CAG:449
TATTTGTTTAATTCTTTCTAGCATATTTTTACCTCATCAATTATAAATTATCATATTAATAAATTAATATGTCAACGAAAAAAAAGACTTCAATTTGATTTGAAGTCTAAATATCAATTCTATAAATTAAATTATCAATCTTTTTTATATTTCCATTTTTAGCAAAACAATATCCCGAAAGAAAATCAATCACTCTTTGGCCATCTTGATAAACTAAATTTGACGCATTCACTATCAAAGGTTTATTTTTTGTTAACTCATCAATTACTAAATCAATATCTTGAAAACATTTTAAAATAATTACTTGAGGAGTTAATAATTTATTATTTTTAATTAAAATATTTTTCATTAAACAAACTTTCTTAAAAATTCAATCGCGGATTTTTCTAGTCGAGAAACTTGAGCTTGTGAAATATCAAATAAAGATGCTATTTCAACTTGAGATTTATCTTCATAATAACGCATTTTAATTATTTTCCTTTCTATTTCTGGTAATTTTTCTAATCCTTGATGTAAAGAAATTCTTAATAAAATCTTTTCATCAGAATTATCTGTTTCAGGAATGATATCCATTAAAGTTAATGCTTCATCATCTTCTCCACGTAAAGTATCATTAAGGCTTGATAAAGGCATATTTGCATCTAAAGCTTCAATAATTTTCTTTTTATCAACTGAAAATTTTTTACTTAATTCTTCTAAAGAAGGAATATGTCCATATTCATTTACAATATGTTCTTTTTCTTTTAAAACTTGATAAGATAAGTCTTTTATTTGACGAGAAATTCTTAAAAAAGAATTATCACGTAAATATCTTCTAATTTCTCCTTCAATCATTGGTACAGCATAAGTAGAAAATTTTACTTTATGTTCAAGAGAAAAATTATCAATTGCTTTAATTAAACCAATAACCCCAATTTGAAATAAATCATCTAAATTATCAGTTCTTTTTTGAAATTTATTTACTACCGATAAAACAAGTTTAAAATTACCATGAATAATTTGATCTTTAATTTTTTTCGAATTGGTATTTTTATATTCTTTAATTAAATTTAAAGTTACATCATTAGATAAAGTTTTAATATAATTTGTATTTAGACCTGAGATTTCGACTTTATATTTTGCCATAATATCACCAAGTCTATTTTTCCCAAAAAATATTATTTTAAACTTTCATATTTTCTTTTAAATTATTTTTTAATTTTTTAATAATTCTTTTTTCAAGTCGAGAAATATATGATTGCGATATTCCAAGTTTTTCTGCCGCTTCTTTTTGGGTTAATTCATCATATCCATTTAAACCAAACCTTAATGATAAAATTTCTTTTTCACGTGGCTTTAATGTATCAATAGCTTGATGTAACATATTATTTTGTTCTTTAACAAATAGATTATCTAAAACTTCATTTTCTGATTCAGATAAAATATCAACAAGTAATAATTCATTACCATCATAATCACATTTTAATGGTTCATCTAAACTTACTTCACCCCGACTTTTTGATTTTTTTCTTAAATACATTAAAATTTCATTTTCAATACATCTAGAAGCATAAGTAGCAAGTTTAATATTCTTATCAGATTTAAAAGTATTAATTGCTTTCACTAACCCAATTGTTCCAATAGAAATTAAATCTTCTAAATTAGTTATATTAGTTTCGTATCTTTTAGCTACATACACTACTAGTCGTAAATTATGTTCAATTAATTTATTTCTTCCTAAAATATCTCCTTTTTGATATAAATCAATATAATAATCTTCTTCACTTTTCTCTAAAGGTGGAGCAAGATTTTCTGATCCATTTATATAATCAACTTCTTTTTCATTTAATATTAAATCTGTGATTAAAGAAAATATATTTTTCATTTTATTAAGCTCCTTGAAAATAAGAATAGCTTTTTTAAAACAAAAAGTTTGTCAAAATAAGTATGCATTTAATAATAATTCACAACCATTAAAACTATCTTTTTTAATTAAACATAGATATGAGCATTTATATTCTTCACTTCCATCAAGAGAAATTAAAACTTCTTTAGCAAAATACATTTTATTTCCATTAATTGTTTTCGTTAAAATTTCTATTTTAAAATTATCTTTGCTAATAGGACTAGCATTTTCTATCATAAAAATAACTGGTATTTGATTATATAAAAGTACATTTCCAGTATCAAAATAAGCCTTAATTTTATATTTTTTTCCATTTAAAAGTAAAATAACATCATTTTTATAAGAAGATAAATGATATGACTTATCAACAAAAAGAGTTACTAAATATATCAAAAGAAAAATTACTGGGTAAGTAAATAAAATAAAAAAATCAAGTTTATTTTCAATAAAAAATAAACCATTATAAAATTTTAAACGATGAAAACAAATCATAATAATTAGATTACTTAAATATCTAAACATTATAAAAGTTAATAAATTAATAAAGAAATTTTTTTTAAAAAGAAAATAAAATAATATACCTAAAATTGTTATATTAAGAAAAAAAATTAAATAAAAATTATGATAAAAAAATAATATATCTAGAATAGAAATCATTCCACACAAAAAATAATAAATTATTTTAATCTTTTTTTGTGAAATCATTTTTAAAAAATAGCAAGCACAAATACCATTAAAAAATAACATTAAGATTGTTAAATCAATATAAATATCCATTCAATCACCTTAACGTTATTTTAGATAATAAAAAATGCGAACAATGTCGCATTTAATTTATTTATTTAAGAATTCAGGAAGAATTGAATCTTCTTCATCTTCTTCAACTTCTTCTTCAACTTGTGGAGTTGGAAGAGGATTAACTAAAGGTGTTTTTTCTTCAAATGGATCAAAATCATTATCAAATTCTGTAGCCACGATTGAAATAAGCATTTGATCATTTAATTCAGGGTTTTCTTGAACACCAAAAATAATATTTGGAGTATTACCTGCGGCAGAAGTAATATAATCAATTGATTCTTTTACTTCATCAAGAGAAACATTATTTCCACATGTCACATTAGCAATAATTGAATGTGCTCCATGAATAGAAGCTTCAAGTAAAGGAGAAAGTAAAGCCGAAGATGCTGCATCATTAGCTTTCTTAGGTCCACTTCCTGTACCAAAGCCAATTAAAGCAAGACCTTTATCTTGTAAAGTAGCTTTAACATCAGCAAAATCAAGATTAATAACTCCTGGTACCACGATTAAATCAGTAATAGTTTTGACTGATTGAGCAAGTACTCTATCAGATTCAGCAAAGGCTTCTCCAATTGGTCTAGTACCATTCATCATCATTAATTTATCATTAGAAACTATAATAATTGCATCAACAACTTCTTTTAAAGCATTAATACCTTCAATCGCATTTTTTCTTCTTCTTTCACCTTCAAAAGAAAATGGACGCGTAACAATTGCAACTGTTAAAGCTCCTAAATCTTTAGCAGCTTTAGCCACAATTGGAGCGGCACCAGTACCAGTTCCTCCACCCATACCAGCAGCAATAAAGACCATGTTTGCACCTTGTAAAACTTCATAAATATCATCTAAAGAAGATTCAGCAGCTTTACGTCCAACTTCTGGATTTCCACCTGCTCCTAAACCATTAGTAATATCTTTTCCTAAAACTAAACGGTGTTCGGCTTTAGAAGTAGCTAGAGCTTGAGCATCGGTATTACAAACCCAAAAGGTTACACCTCTCATTTGCTCTTCGACCATTTGATTTACTGCGTTAGATCCACCTCCACCACAGCCAACAACAACTATTTTTGCATAAGATTCAAATGCATCTAAATTAAACTCTTCCATAAATCCTCCTATAATTCTTCATCAAATTTATAATTTCTATTCTTTTTTGGATTAATACGATTAACTTGAGTAGTAATAGTTTCTTCATCATTTACTTTAGGTTGAATTGCACAATATTTGATTAATCCTAAAACAGTTACAAATCCATATCTACGGGCTCCTAAAGTTGGTAAAGTAAAATTAATCACATCTAATTCTAATTCATCAGCAACAATTTTTTTAATGTTATGTAAGCAAGATGTTCCCCCAATTAAGACAACTGGTAAGGAATTTTTTTCTTCACTATCATCAATGATGGTTTTAAATATATCAAGTTGTTGAGAAATTGTTTTTACAATTACTTGTGATAAGTCATCTAAAGTAATTTTATCTTTAATATAAACATTAAAATTAGGGTTATGATCAATTCCATAAGTATTTTTTAATTCTTCTGCTTCTTCAAAAGAAATATTAAATTCATTAGCAATCGCTAAAGTTATATCATTGCCACCAAATTTAAGAATTCTAGAAAAATTAACTGTATATCCACGATTAATTTGACTAATTGTAGTTACTGAATTTCCAATATCAATTAAAAAATATGAATTAGGAATTGCTTTCACAGTTGATAAATATAAAGCATCAGCATAAGGAGCAATAACAGTCTTTTTTATTTTTAAACCAGCATTATTAACACAATTTTCAAATTGAGCAATTACTTTTACACTCATCGCATAAATTGAAGCATGTAAAGATAAGACTTCTGACATTTTACCAATTGGTTCATTATAATATCTTTCATTATTATTTATCATGTAAGTATCTGGAACGATATCAATAATTTTTAAATCACTATCGGCAAGCGATCTTTTTTTCATAGCGGTTAAAATATTTGTCGTGTCAATATGGCGAATAACATTATTTCCATCAACAGTATTAGTACTTCCTGTATCGCACATACAAAGTAAATTAAATGGTGGAATTGCTAAACACACTTCGTCAATTAACATATTTAAGCTTCTTGACATTTGATTAACAACACTTTTTATTGATTTAACTACTTCATCTTGATTAATAATTAATCCATCACTTAAACCATTACATTTTTCTTCAATTGCATCTAAAACACAAATTGATTCATTTAATAAATAACCTGCGACCATTTTAATTGAAGATGAAGTTAATTCTAATCCAAAATAGCATTCATTTTTACTCATTTTTAAAATCTCCCAATAATATGACCTTCTTCGTTAATAATAACATCTTGATAAAAGATATCATGACCATTTAAAGTTTGTTTTTTTACTTCTTGAGTATTTGTTGCCAAGATACAATTATCTTTAAAGTCTTTTCTAAGTAAGAAATTTACATAATAGTCAATACTATAATCACTATTATATTTCAAGTCTACACGAAAATAATTTAAATTACTATTTATATAGTAAATTATTAAATTATTTTTTTTATTTTCAACATAATCGATATGTTTTTCTTCACTATTTACTTTCGAAATTATTTTCATATATGAAGCAAAATTTTCACATTCAACAGGCGTAGAAATAAAATATGCTAATTTACTTAAAGCTTTATTTAAATAAGTTTCCGCTAAAGAATTATTTAATAATTCATTAGAAATAATGTTTCCTTTTGAAGAATAAATTTCTTCATTATATTTGCAACTAGGTGCATTCTCTTCAAGATTAATTTCAATTTGAAACGGATTAACATTGACCTTTGCTTCATCAATAAAAGGATAATTTTTTAATAATTCTTCAGTTTTATTTTTGTTAACTGAATATAATGATTTTTTCTTTGGATTATTATAATTTAAAATTTCGCATATATCATCTTTAGAAAAAAAGATATTTCCATGTAAAANNNAAAAAAGATATTTCCATGTAAAACCATATTATCAACTGATGATAAAGGAGTAAATAAATAAATAGATAAGAAAATTACAATTAAAGCCACAATAAAAAAACGTATAAATGTATTAATTAAAATACGCTTATTTTTACTTTTAACTTTTTCTAAAAAATCTAAATTACTCTCTTCCATCTTTATTAATAATTTGAATTTCTTTTGAAATTTTTTCTCCTAAATAATTATATAATACTTTTTCTAAAAATTTAATCAAATTATTAACATCTTTTGAAGAAGAATACGGCTTAATTAAAATAAAATTTGCATGAAGAGGAGAAACTTTGACACTTTTAGAAAAAATATATCCTTTTAAAGAAAGATTATCTAATATTTTTCCTATTTGATATTTTTCAGTATTTTTAAAAGTAGAACCTAAAGAATTAAAGGTAAATTTTTGTTTTTCTAAACGATATTTATTTGCAAGTAAAAATTCTTTTTTAATATTCTCTTTACTACCTTTAATAATTTTAAAATACCCTCCAATAATTAACAAATTATCTTTTTTTAAAGAGCTATTTCGATAAGATAAATTTAATTCTTCTTTTGATAAAAAAATCAACTTATTATCTTGAAAAACTAATATTTTAATTAATAAATCACTAATACACTGTTCTTTAAATGAACTATTATTAACAATACTTCCACCTAAAAAGCCTGGAATTGTTGCAAGTAAAGAAAAACCAGTTATATTCTTATTTTTTAATCTAAAATATAATTCATACAGACTAATTCCACTATAAGCAAAAAATACATCTTTAAAAAATACAATTTTTTTATTTGTAAAACAAAAAAATAATTTTGAACAATATGAAAAATTAAATAAAATCTTAGAAGTATTACCTATACTAATAAAGTTTTTATTTTTTAAATATTTAATACTTTCATATAAATCATCACATTCACAATAAGTTTTTACTCTTCCACCTACATGAATATATGATTTTTTACTAATTGAATAATTATGATAAATTTTAATCATTAATAATAGTTAAAAACATTTTTAAAGATGGTGAAGAAGTATAAAATGATTTTTGATTTATTAATTCCATTTTTGCACATTCACTTTGATAAGCATTAATAGCTTCTTCTATTTTATTAAAATTAAAGTCTTTTTCTTCAATTAAAGTTAAAGCATGATGAGAAAAAAGATAATTAGCATTATTAAATTGATGATTATGTTTCACATAAGGAGAAGGTATACAAACACAATTAACATTTGCATTCATAATTTCAGATAAAGTAGAAGCTCCGCCTCGGCAAAAAATTAATTTACTATAGCTATATAAATAATTTTTTTCAACATAATCAATAACTTTAACATTTTGTTTATTAATATTTTTATATTCATTATAATATCTTTTTGAAGTAATTAATAAATATTCATTTTGATCATTTTGTTTATTTAAATATTCAAAAACAATATCTAATAAAGTTTTTGAACCTAATGAACCAAAAATAAAAGAAATATACTTTCTATTTTTTTTATTGATTAAAAGATTATCTACTGTTGGATTTCCCACAAATTTGATTTTCTTTTGATATTTTCTTAAAGTGGTAGTTTTAAAAGAAGTAAATAAATATTTTGCTTTATTAATAGCAAATTTATTCGCGTCACCAACATCAACATTTGCTTCGTGTAAATAAAATTTTTTCTTTTTTAAAGAAGGCGTTAAACTAATTGCAAAACTAATAAACCCTCCAAAACCGACAATAACATCAAAATCTTCAATAATTTTATTTAAAAAGTTTATTTCTTTAAAAAAAACTAAAGGATGATAACAAGCCTTTTTAAACGATTTAGGTAATGAACATAGAATTAATTCTTCTTGAGGAATAATCTTTTCTTCAATTTGATTTTTAATTCCTAAAAATTTTACTTCATAATGATGATCTTTTAGATAAGTAGCAAAATTAATTCCTGGATAAATATGACCACCAGATGATGAACAGACTATTAAAAATTTCATTTTTCCTCCCCTAAAATTAAACCAACCGAAAATGAAAGCATTACTA
>FR889402.1:0-3467 GCA_000432895.1 Firmicutes bacterium CAG:449
CATTTAATAATGATGCTGTTGTATATCTAAAAAGTTAAATGGATTTATTAATTAAATAAAAATAAGTTTTTCTAATTGAAAATTTTTTTAAATAAAGTGATAATAAAATAGAAAAGTGTTATTTGTTACATTTTTCTATTGTGTGGAGAATATAAATGAATATAAATAGAGATTTTTATTTAAACAAATTAATTAAACGAAAAAATAATGGATTAATTAAAGTAATCACAGGAATACGAAGATGTGGAAAATCTTATTTATTAAATAATATTTTTTATGAATATTTAATAAAAAATGGAGTTGATAAAAAACATATTATAAGATTTTCATTTGATTCAGCTGACGATTTATATATGATTGGAGAGAACTTAATTCAAATTGAAAAAGAAAAAAGGGGTGTTGATCCTGAAAAGTTTATTTCATTTATTAATTCTAAAATTGAGGATAATGAAACATATTATTTATTACTTGATGAAATTCAAATGTTAGATTGTTTTGTAGCAGTGCTAAATGGTTATTTATATAAAAATAATTTGGATGTTTATGTAACAGGAAGTAATGCTAAGTTACTATCGAAAGATATTTCTACTGAATTTGCTGGACGTGGAGATGAAATACATATGTATCCTTTAAGTTTTGCGGAATTTATGTCTGTATATAAAGGTGATAAATACATTGGTTTATCTGAATACATGATGTATGGAGGAATTCCTTTAGTTGTATTGAGAGATGATAATAATGATAAAATTAATACTTTACAAAATCTTTTTAACGAAATATATATAAAGGATATTGAAAAAAGAAATAATATTAAGAATATTGGTGAACTTGAAGAACTTTTAAATATACTTTCATCTTCTATAGGATCACTAACAAATCCTGAAAAATTAAAAAATACATTTAAATCAAATAAGAATTCAAAAATAACTTCACAAACAATAAAAAAGTATTTATCTTCTTTTGAGGATTCGTTTCTTGTTGAATCATCAAATAGGTATGATGTAAAAGGAAAACTTTATATTGAAACACCAAAAAAATATTATTTTACTGATCTTGGCTTACGTAATGCAAGAATTAATTTTCGTCAATTTGAAGAATCACATTCAATGGAAAATATTATTTATAATGAACTTCGCATGCGTGGATATAATGTTGATGTAGGGCTTATAAATATTGTTGAAAGAAATCAAGAAGGAAAAGTTGTAAGAAAACAATTAGAGGTTGATTTTATATGTAATCTTGGTTCAAAAAGATATTATATTCAATCTGTTTACTCAATACCTGATAAAGAAAAAAGATCTCAAGAAATACGCCCATTTAGAAATATTGATGACTCATTTAAAAAAATAATTATTACAAAAGATATTGTTCCTTCTTTTTATGATGATTATGGAATATTAACAATAAACATTTATGATTTTTTGCTTAACCTTAATAGTTTAGAAATATAAATTGTTTATTTGAATATTAATAGATTAATACAAATAATGAGTAAAAATAGACTAAATATTGGTAAAGAATTTATTAGCATATTATTACCTTTTAAAATTAAATTAAAAGTAAACTACAAAAAAATTTATTTTATGATATTATAAATTTATGGAGGAAATGGTATTAATTAGATATCTTAGAAAGGGGAGATTTTTATTTATAAAAATAAATTGCTTTTAGCAACATTATTACTTTTAAATTTATCTAGTTGTGGTAGTACAATAAATACTTCAACACCAAATGAATTTATTAGTTTATCATCTTTGTATCCATGGATAAATGATATTAAGATAAGTGATATTGCTTATATAACTTCAAAAGAAGATGTTGGAAGTCTTCAACCAAATTTTTTTAATGCATATAACATATATCACATAGCAAAAGAAAAGAATGAAATTAACAATATATTATATAAAGTAAAAGACTTAACTGTAAAAAAAGAAGACAATCCTCATTGGGCTGGTGGATCACGTTATGAATTAACATTTAAATTAAATAATGGAAATGGATATACATTAACATCATATTTTAATGGCTTTTCCACTAAAGATGGCTATTATGTTTATGATAGTAATAGATTGCCATCTTGCTCAATGTACTATGGAAGACAATTTGTATGGTATTCAGTAAGTGATTTTAAGTTATATTTAAATAACGATGAAATTAGTGATATTACTTCAGGCACTATTCAATCATTTTTATATAATATTGTATATACAATTGAAGAAATAAATGAAGTAAAACAAGATGAAAATTTAAAAGGCTATGTTTTAAAAAGTGATGAAGGAATAGAAATTGAACTTATTTCTAATAAAGTATTTAATGTAATAATGAATAATACAAATTATGTTTGTACAATTCAAAATGAAAAAGAATTTACAAACTTAATTAATAATAACTAATGAAGTAATATTTATGTTTTACTTCTTTTTAACTTAAAAATAGGCTCTTTAAAAATTAAAGGACCAAATTAAATATAAATTTATATAAAAATGTATTTGATATAAAAATAATGTATTTTAGGATAAGTTTTAAATATAAATATGAAAAGGAGCTTAAAATGAAGAATCATTATATTCCACAATTTATAATTAAAAAATTTTCTAAAGCAATTAATGTTTTTAATTTAAAAAATGGAAATATTAGAGAAAATAGACCTTCTTTTAAAGTTTTTTATGAAAAAGGAATCTATGATGACGAAGTTGAAAAGACACTAAATTTCAACATTGAAACACCATTTAGTAAATTGCTAGATGATAAGTTGTTAACATCTGAATCATCTATTACTATTACTAGGGAAGAATTGCTTTTAATAAAACGATATATGTTGGTTTCTAGTATTAGAGCACAAGGAGAAGAACATTTTAGAGAGTTTTTAAATACCATCTTCAATTATTAAACTAGAAAATAATCCATTCTCTGGATGCGAAAAGATTAATCTTATAAACAAGTCGAAATATTATCATATTGTTGATTCAGTTATTTATGATAAGGATTATTCATCAGTAATTGGTTGCTTAAATTCAATTGATAGTGATTGTTTAGTTTTAAAAGATGTGAAAAGAATTTGTAGAAATTCATTTTGGAATTGTAAAGGCATAAGAAAGATACTGCTTCCAAAAACGTTAGAATCTATTGGTTATAATCCATTTGTTAATTGTTCAAATATCGAGTTTGAATCTAATAGTAAAAATTATATTGTTTATAACAATGCTTTATATACAGCTGATAAATCTAAATTGGTATGCTATCCAGCTAAATATGCTATTGGTGATGTTTATCTTCCTGATGAGGTGATAACACTTGAACGAGGTGCATTTTCAGGTTGTGATAAAATGGTTAATATTCACCTTCATAATGTATCTATTATTTCTAAAACTTGCTTTACTAATTGCAATTCGTTAGAAAAAGTTTATTGTTCAGATTTGGTTATTTATATTGGTGAATGGGCTTTTGCACATTGTACAAATTTAAAA
>FR889402.1:3475-12616 GCA_000432895.1 Firmicutes bacterium CAG:449
TACAAATTTAAAAGAATTATCAGTTTATAAAGATTGTTTTATTGATAATAATGCAATGTTAAATAGCAATGTTAAACTTAATATTAGAAAAGAATTATCTAATTATATCATTGAATCTGATAATTTATATACTTTAAAATCAATGGTTAAATTATACAAAGGTAAGATTAAATCAATCCTTATTGATCCACCTTATAATTCTCATGTAGATTATATTGGTTATAAAGATATGTTTGATGGTGGATATGAGAAATTTTTGATAGATAGAATCAAGTTTGCTAGTGAATTATTAACAAATGATGGATTTTTGGTCGTTAATATTGATGAAGGTGAAGTAAATCATTTAGCAACATTATCAATTTTTAAAGATTTATTTTATAAAATTAAAATTTATAAATGGGAAAAACTTCATCCGTACTTTGATAAAAATAGAGATGTAAATCCAAATAAAAAAAATGTTAAATATGAATTCGTTATAATTTATTATAAGTCTAAGGAATCAAAATTAAATTTAATTATGCTACCATACTTAGATGGCGATATTTTAAAGGAAAAAGAAGGCAAAGTTCCTGATACATTTAGATGTTTTGGCACAAATTCATCGGCGAAAGATGAAATAGCAAAATTATTTGGCAATAGAACGTATTTCCAAACTCCTAAGCCATTAAAGCTTATGAAAGAACTTGTAAGAGCAACAACAAATAAAGACTCCATTGTTTTGGATTTCTTTGCTGGATCTGGTACAGTTGGTCACGCTGTTGTTGATTTAAATAATGAAGATAATGGAAATAGAAAATATATTCTTATTTCAAATAGTGAATCAAATATTTGTAGAAACGTTACACTTAAAAGAATGCAAATAGTTGATAATAATGTTAATTTTTTAGATTAAAACTATCTAATCCTCTCCATAAAAAAATATTATTTAATCAGTATATAAATTTATTTAAATACTAAACTAAAAAAATAATTAAAAAGGATATTGACTATAAAGATAACTTTAGGGTTATACTTTAATTGATGATATTGACAAATATCAAAGAAAGGAGCATTTAAATTTTAATAAAAAATATGACAAAAGAAGAATTAGAAACTGTTCCATTTGGATTAGGAGAAGATAATCCATTTGGTAAATATTTTAAAGGGAAAAGTTATCTAAATATTCTCCATAAAGAAGGTGTTTTAGTGGCAAATGTCACTTTTGAACAAGGTGCAAGAAATAATTGGCATATTCATCAAGCTAGTAAAGAAGGTGGTCAATTCTTATTAGTAACTTATGGAAGAGGCTATTATCAAGAAGAAGGAAAACCTGCTATTGAATTATTGCCTGGAGATAGTGTTTTTATTGCTTCTGGAGTTAAACATTGGCATGGAGCAAGTAAGGATAGTGTTTTTTCTCATATTGCTATAGAAGTACCTGGTGAAAACACTTCCACTATGTGGTGTGAAGAAGTTGATGAAAAAACATATCAAGAAGCTAACAAAATACATCAACAAACAAAAATAATTCAAACTGCTGGAAGAGATCAACTTACAGGTATTGCAGATGAATTTGCTCGATTAAATGATGATGTGCTTTTTGGTGAAGTTTGGTCAAGAACATCTTATTTAGATGTAAAAAGAAGATGCATTTTAACCATTGTAGCTTTAACATCAAATGGAATTACTGATTCTTCACTTCAATATCACATTATTAACGCAAAGAAAAATGGAGTAAGTGAAAACGAATTAACTGAATCATTAACTCATATTGCAATGTATGTAGGATGGCCTAAAATTTGGGCAACTTTAAAATATATAAAGGAGGTTTATTGTAAATAATTATGGAAAAAGAAGTTAAATTAAATAATAGTGTTTTAATGCCAAATGTTGGTATAGGAACATATTTATTAGAGCCTGTTGATGCTGAAAATAGTGTATTTGAAGCATTGAAAATGGGTTATCGATTAATTGATACTGCTAATATTTATCGTAATGAAAGAGCAGTAGGGAGAGCAATAAAAAAATCTGGTGTAAAAAGAGAAGATATCTTTTTATCTACTAAGCTTTGGCCAACTGAATATGAAAATCCTCATGCTATTGAAGAAACTTTACAAAGGCTTCAAACCGATTATATTGATTTGCTTTTTCTTCACCAACCAACTGAAAACTGGAGGGAAGGTTATAAACAATTAGTAGAAGCTTATAAAAAGGGAATTATTCGTAGTATTGGTGTTTCTAATTTTGAAGGAAAATATATCGAAGATGTTTTAAAAGAATTTGATGTTAAACCACAAGTAATTCAAGTTGAATGTCATCCATTTTATCCTCAAGAAGAATTAAGAAAAATAACTGATAAAGAAAATATTGTCATTATGTCTTGGTATCCTTTAGGTGGAAAAGGAATGACTGATGAATTATTACATGATAAACTTATTGAAAATATCGCTTTAAAACATCATAAAACTACTGCGCAAATTATTTTAAGATGGCACATTCAAATGGGATTTATTGTTATTCCAGGTAGTAAAAATGTTGAACATATTCGTGATAATGTTTCTATTTATGATTTTTCTTTAGATGATGAAGATATGAAAATAATTGCAACTTTAAATAATGGTCAAAGACGTTATATAAGAACTGATGAAGCATTAAAACGCTATGCAACTAGAAAATTTGAATATGAGAAAGAATAATGGATAAAAATGAATTATTCAATACAAGATATTTCTAAAAAAACAGGTTTAACTATTTCTACTCTTCGCTACTATGATAAAGAAGGTCTTTTCCCAAATTTAGAAAGAAAAGAATCAAATTATCGTGTGTTTACAGAATTAGAATTGGAAACCTTAAAAATTATTGCTTGTTTTAAAAAAGCCGGTCTTTCTATTCATGAAATTAGAAAATATATGGAACTTATTAAAAAAGGTGATGTTACTTTAAAAGAAAGATTAGATATTATGGTTCATCAAAAAGAAGCATTAGAAAAGCAAAAAAAAGAAATTGAAGAAAGTATTGCCTGTGTAGAATGGAAAATTTCTTATTATGAACAAGCACTTCAAGATGGAACAGAAAAATATGTCCATGAAAAATTTTTGAAAGAAAAGGTGCTAAATGAAAAAAGTAATTATTAGTGCTTCTCTAAGAAAAGATGGAAATTCGGATTTATTATGTAAGGCTTTTGAAAAAGAAACGTTAATTATTTAAAAAAAGCATATGAAATGGGTAAAAATTGTTGAGGAGAAAAAAGAAATGAAAAATTTTATATATCATACACCAACCAAGTTAATTTTTGGTAAAGATTCAATTTTAAAACTTCCAGAAGTTTTAAAACCATTAGGAAATAAAATTTTATTAACTTATGGAGGAGGAAGTATTAAAAAAATTGGTCTTTATGACAAAGTGAAAGAACTTTTAAAAGATTTTGAAGTTTATGAATTAGCAGGAATTGAACCAAATCCAAAATATAATCCAAGTGTTTTAGAAGGCGTGAAACTTTGTAAAGAACATCATATTGATATGGTTTTATCTGTCGGAGGAGGAAGTGTATTAGATTGCTCAAAAGCAATTTGTGCAGGTGCTTTATATGAAGGTGATCCTTGGGATTTAATTAGTTATAAAGTTAAAGCAAAAAAAGCATTACCTTTAGTGGATATTTTAACTCTTGCAGCTACTGGGTCTGAATATGATGCAGGATGTGTTATTTCTAGAACAGAAACAAATGACAAAATTGGTTATATTGATGAATTGTTATTCCCAGTTGCTTCAATTTTAGATCCTACTTATACTTTTAGTGTTTCTAAAAAACAAACTGCCGCGGGAACTGCTGATGCAATAAATCATGTAATTGAACAATATTTTTGTGAAGAAACCTCTTTATTAACTGATGGAATGTGCGAAGCAACAATTATAAGTTTAATGGAGAATGTTAAATTGGCATTAGCTAATCCAAATGACTATCAAGCAAGAAGTGAATTAATGATTGATTGTTCGTTAGCTTGCAATGGTATTTTAGCGCTAGGTAATAGTAAATCAGGTTGGCCTTGCCATGGAATTGAACATGCTTTAAGTGGTTATTATGATATTACTCATGGTGAAGGACTTGCTATTATTACTCCTAGATGGATGAAACATATTTTAAATGATAAAACATTACATCGTTTTGTTAAATATGGTACACATATTTTCCATATTGATGAAAAATTACCTCCATATGAAATTGCTTCTTTAGCAATCCAAAAAACATATGATTTCTTTTCCTCAATTAATATTCCAATGCATTTAAAAGATGTTGGTATAGATGAAACGCGTTTACAAGAAATGGCTCATCATATTGCAATTAATGAAGGATTAGAAAATGCTTGGGCTCCTTTAAGTGAAGAAGATATCTTAGCCATTTTAAAAGAATCATTATAAACAGTATTATTTTAAATGTTTAAAAAATTATTCTATTTATTTTTAGATGTGATATAATACTTTATATCCTATTAGGAGGCGTTTATGGAAGAATTAAAAAATAAAATGGTTAAAGTGCAAGTTGGCGATTGCTCAATTGGTATAACAAAAGGATATGGTTATACAAATAAAGAAAATAAACATAGATATACTTATAATGAAGTTTATTATGTTGAAGATGGTAAAGTATCTAGAAAATATACTAATGAAAAAGGTGATTTCTATTATACTATTGATTTAATTGATGTCGTTGTAGAAACTTTCAGAATGAAAGATGGCACAATGGGTTCAAAAACTTATCCTTTAGAAGAAGTACCATATTTAGCAAAAGATGCTGATCATGTTGATGAAGAAGTTTTAAAAAATTTCTTATCATTCAAATTGCATAGATAGTTATTATTAATTAAAAATATGAATCGTGGTTAATTTTAATCACGATTTTTTATTATTGCTTTTTTTATTAATATATAAGAAAATTTAATTAATGGTGGTATTTAATATGACAAAAAAACAATTTAAACAATTTTTATTAATGGGAAGAGGCGAATGCTATTTATTAGCTAAAGATAATCATAATGAATATAAAGATATTATTTTATGGGCTTGTACACATAAAATATTTTATGACACTTATAATGATGATTATAATGCTAGTTATCTTTACCAATTTATTAAATTATATGATCAAAATGAATTTTATAATCGAATTGTAACTTGTTATAAAAAAACAAAATATGGTGAAAAGTTTAATTATTTATCTTGGTTATTAATTTGTTTTTATCAAGATGGAAAAAAAGAAGCTAGAGAATTATTAATGGATAATTTTTTAAAAATATATTATTTGATAGCAAAAAATAAATCTGATGCTAATAGTTTATCTTCATTTGATGAATTAGCTACAATACTTGCCTACGATAAAAAATCATACTTAGGATTAGAAATAATCATTGATTCATTAAGAAAACATGATAAAAATTTTTCTATTGATAAATATGAAACGATTACTAAAAGAAAATATTTAAAAATTAAAGAAAATGAAATAGTTAATTCAAAAATAGTAACTGAAGAAGAAATTATTGACTTATTTAATAAATATCAAAAAGAAAAAAAAGCAATTTATTTACAAAAAATTTTATATGGAAATTATAAATTAGATGTTTCAAAAATTATTGATGTTAGTGAATTGATTTTTGATATTAATGAAGTAGAAAATGATGCTTTATATTATATTTTTCAATTATTTTACACAATAAAAAATAATAAAGTTAAAAAATGGGCTAGACAAAATATTAATGATAATAATTTCCAAGCATTATTACCAATTATTATTAGAAATTATAAAGACGAAGATGAAAATTTAATTTTACATTATTTAAGAAAATATCATTATAGTTTTTATAATGAAGATGATAATCATTTAGCAATTGAAACAATTTGCAAACAAAAAAAGATTGCAAAAAGTATTATTTACTATGCTTATAATCATTGCTATTGTTCTTTTTGTAGGATAAATCTATTTTTATTAATGAAAAAAAGAAATATTTTATTAGAAGATATGAAAAAAGCTCATAAATATGATGCTCTTGAAGAAATAAAAAAAAATAATTTATAAAATAGTATTTTATATTAATCAAAAAAGGAGAGTTATGGATAAAACATTAAAAATAACAGGATTTGGTAAATTATTTGTTAGACCGGATACAACTATTATTAAAATTGATCTTACTAATAAGGATGCTTCTTATGAAATCGTTTTAAAAAAAGCAAATGATAATCTAAAAATTATTAAAGAAAATTTATTAAATTTAAATATAAAAGAAAATCAAATTAAAACTTCTTATTTTAAAGTTGATATTGATAATGAATCATATCGAGATAATGAAGGTAATTATCAAACAAGATTTGTTGGTTATAAATCATATCAAACGATTAAAGTTACATTTAAGAATAACAATAAATTATTAGGTGATATTTTATATATTCTTTCTAAGACTAGTCTTAACCCAACTTTTAGTATTGAATATATAATAAAAAATCAAGATAGAATCAAAAATAAATTATTAACTAATGCTATTTTTGATGCAAATAAAAAAGCAAATGAAATTGCTAAAAATTTAAATATAGAAATAAATGAAATTGTTAATGTTGATTATAGTTTTTCTGATCAAAATTTTTCATTGCCCTTGATGGAAAATCAATGCTTAAAAGCAGTTTCAACAAAAGAAAATTATAATTTTGATTTAAATCCGGACGATATTGAAGTAGAAGAAAACATCACCATTATTTTCTCTATAAAATAAACATTAAAACGTTGAAAATTAATTCTTTTTTAGTATATTATTTATTTGGAAATATTTAAAAAAATATTTTTAATGCGAGTGTTATATATGTTAAAAAAAGAGAATTATAATAAGAAAAAAGAAGAAATTATGAAAACTTGCTTTGATACTTTTTGTAAATATGGATTAGCAGAAACTAGTGTTAATCGTTTAGCGGAAGCATGTAAAATGTCAAGAGGTAATTTTTATAATTATTTTAAAAATTTAGATGATTTGATTATTCAATCAACTAGTTTTTGTATGACTAAAGTTGATGAAGAAGTTTTAAAAAAGGCGCCAACATGTCCAGAAGAAATTGATGAATTTTTAGATAAGATTCCAACTTGGGCTTGCAAAAAATATGGTAAAAAATATCGAACAATGTATCAAATATATACTCACCCAAAATATTATAAAGAAGGCAAAAAGTTTTATGAAGAGGCAAATAAACGTTATCAAAAGTACGCTGAAGAACTCGAACCTACTTTAAAAATGCCAAGTGAAATTATTGCACCTTTAATTTTTATTTTTGCTGTAGCAATAACTAATTATTCTTTATTTGAAGATAATTTTTATCTAGAAACTCAAATGAAAATATTAAATGATGGAATTAAAGTTTATTATCAAAATCATCATGTTTTATAATATTTTTTATGACAAAAAAAATGCCCTTAACTAAAAATAATAATCCATATATTGTTAAATGAATTTTAATGCTATTTTCTAAATTGATAAAAAGACTAACAGCAAAAATAATATGAATAACTATTAAACAAATATTTATTATGTAAGTAATGATATTTGTTTTTTTTCTAAAAACTTCTATTATGATTTCACCTGTTTCAATAAGAGAATATATACCCATTAATAAAGCAATAATATCCATTTGTTTATTATTAAAAACAAAAAGTAAAACAATAATTGATAAAGTTAATATTATTTCACTAAAGAAAGTAATTTTAATTATTTTATCAGTGCTTTTATGTAAACATAAGATTTGAATAATAATTTTAAAAACTAATCCAGCAATTAAAGCGTATGGTAAGATTTTTAAAATAAATGAAGGAAATATCAAAAATATTAAACCAATAATTAACATTAAAAAACTAAAAATAATATTACTATAAACAATTGATTTAAATTTCTTTTTTTCTTCGTGAGTAATCATATATTCATTTTACAATAATATTAATAAATATACTATGAAATTAATTAACAATAATTTAATATATATTTTATAAGGAATTTTTCTAAATGAAATTTATAAGTAAAGAATTAATTGTTGATGAAGTAAGTAAACTTTGCATCGAAGCTTGTACTTACATAGATAAAGAAGTTTTAAATAAAATAAAACTATGTTGTGAAAAAGAAGTAGGTCTTTCTAAAAATATTCTTGAACAAATTATTGAAAATGATATTTTGGCTGCTGAAGAAAATATTCCTATGTGTCAAGATACTGGTGTAGTTGTGGCGTTTGTTGAACTTGGAAATGAAGTTTTTATTGATGGAGATTTAACTGAATTAATTTCTTTGGGTGTAAAAAAAGGATATACAGAAGGTTATTTAAGAAAATCAATGGTAAGTAACCCTTTAAAAAGAGTTAATACTAAAGATAATACTCCAGCCATTGTTCACATCAAAACGACTTTGGGTGATAAATTAAAAATTACTATTTGTCCTAAAGGGGCTGGATCAGAAAATATGTCACAAGTTAAAATGCTTTCGCCAAGTGAAGGGATTTTAGGAATTAAAAAATTTGTTATTGATGTGATTAAAAATGCCTCAGGAAGAGCATGTCCCCCTTTAATAGTAGGCGTAGGTATTGGTGGGGATTTAGAAAAATCTTGCTTAATCGCTAAAGAAGCTTTACTTAGAGATATTAATGATGAATCAAGTGATGAAATGGCTAATAAATTAGAAAAAGAATTATTAAAAGAAATTAATGATTTAAATATAGGACCGATGGGATTAAAAGGAAAAACTACCGCTTTAGCAGTTAAGGTTAATTTATTTCCATGTCATATTGCTTCTTTACCAGTATGTGTTAATTTAATGTGTCATGCTTCTAGACATAAAGAGGTCATCTTATGAAAATAAAATATCCTGAAGAAAAAGAAAAATTATTGCTTTTAAAAGCTGGTGATGTAGTTGAATTTACAGGAACTATTTATACCGCTAGAGATGCAGCTCATCAAAGAATTGAAGAATATCTTAATAATAAAAAAACATTACCTTTTTGTTTAACTAATAGTTTTATTTATTATGCAGGACCAACACCAACAAAACCTCATCAAATTATTGGTGCAATTGGACCTACAACTTCTGCAAGAATGGATAAATATGCTTATTTAATGAAAAAACTAAATGTTATTGCTACGATTGGAAAAGG
>FR889402.1:12643-23318 GCA_000432895.1 Firmicutes bacterium CAG:449
GAAGTAAAGATTGTTATCAATATTATGTAGATAATCATATCTTATATTTTGTAACGACTGGAGGATGTGGAGCTTTACTTTCTAAAGCAGTTAAAGAATGTGAAGAAATTGCCTTTTTAGATTTAGGACCAGAATCAATAAAAAAATTAAAAGTTGAAAACTTTAAAATGATTGTGGCCATTGATTATAATGGAAATAATGTGTTTGAGGAGTAAATATGGATATCAAAGAAGAAGCATTAAAATTACATAAAGAAAATAAAGGAAAATTAGAAATAAAATCAAAAGTTTCAATTAAAAATCAAAATGATTTGTCTTTAGCTTATACTCCAGGAGTAGCGTATGTTTGTAAAGAAATTCAAAAAAATCAAAATGAAATTTATGATTATACTTCTAAACAAAATATGGTAGCAGTTATCACTGATGGATCAGCAGTTTTAGGTCTTGGTAATATCGGACCTTATGCAGCTTTACCAGTTATGGAAGGAAAATCAATTTTATTAAAAGAATTGGCAGGGGTTGATTCTTTTCCATTATGTCTAGCCACACAAGATGAAGAAGAAATTATTAAAACTTGCAAATATCTTGAGCCTTCACTTGGAGCAATTAATCTTGAAGATATTTCAGCACCTAGATGTGTTCATATTGAAAGAAAACTTAATGAAGTAATGAATATTCCTGTTTTTCATGATGATCAACATGGAACTGCAATTATCGTTGCTGCAGCTTTTATTAATGTTCAAAGATTAACTAAAAGAGATTTATCCAAAATGAGAGTGGTTATTTCTGGAACTGGGGCTGCTGGATCAATGGTAGCAAAAATGTTAAAAAAGATTGGTGTTGGAGAAATTAATGCTTATAACATTACAGGTGTTATTGATAAAAATAAATACGACACATATGATTTTTTGATTAAAGAATTAATTGATGAGGGAGTATATTCTACGCCAATTAAACATGATAATACTTTAGCTTCTTTACTTGTTGATGCTGATGCTTTTATTGGTGTCAGTGCCGCTAATTTAGTAAATAAAGAAATGGTCAAATCTATGCATAAAGATCCAATTATTTTTGCAATGGCTAATCCTACTCCGGAAATATCTTATATAGAAGCTAAACAAGCAGGTGGATATATTGTTGGCTCTGGAAGATCAGATTATCCAAATCAAATCAATAATGTTTTAGCATTTCCAGGAATTTTTAAAGGAGCATTAGCAATAAGAGCATCTAAAATTAATGAAGAAATGACACTTGCTGCTTCTAAAGCAATTGCTTATGTTATTAAAGATGAAGAATTATCACCAGATTATATAGTTCCTTCTCCTTTTGATCCAAGAGTGGTTAAAGAAGTTAGTGAAGCAGTTAAAAAAGCGGCAATTGATACAAAAGTAAATAAAATTTAATTTTAACCAATAAATACTTTTCTAATTTTGTATTAAAGATATAGGGAGAAAAAATGGAAGAAATAAATTTACTTATTAAAGAGTTTAAAAATAAAAATCATTCTAATTTTGAAAAATTTTATAACTTGACTAGTAAACAAGTTTATTTTACTTCGCTAAACATTCTAAAAAATCATGCTCTAGCAGAAGAAATTACTCAAGATGTTTATGTGAAATTTTTAAGTGAAATTTCTTCTTTTAAGGAATATTATAATGTTTTTTCTTACCTAACGACAATTAGTCGAAATTTAAGTATTAATGTTTATAATAAAAATAAAAAAATAATTAATGATGAAGAAATAATTAATTTTGCTAAATATGATGATTCGACAATTGATGATTTGAATGCCCAAGAAATTTTATCTTTAATTGAAGAAACTAGTTCAAGAGAAATTGTAGTTTATCATGTTATTTTTGAATACACATTTTTACAAATTAGTAAAATCATGAAAGTTCCATTAGGGACAATTTTATGGAAATATAATAAAACAATGAAATACTTAAAAGAAAGGATAAAATTATGAATGAAATTAAAAACAAATTAAAATTAGATTATTCTAAAATTAACTCACCATCGTATAATCCTCAAATTCTTAATAAAGTTGAATATGTTGAACAAAAAAATCATAAATTTTTAAAATTTTCTTTAGTGTTTACTGCTTTAGCGGCTTGTGTTTTAACTTGTGTATTTGTTTTTAAAAATGATAAATCAAATGTTATTGATACGATAAATCAAAATCTTAGTTATGAAGTAATTATGTTAGCTAATACTCTTGATCATAAAATGCAAAATTTAAGAATGAAAAAACAAACTAATAATAATGAAGAAGAATTTGCTCAAGAAATCCATAAATATTTAATGACTGGAGAAATGCTTTTTAATAAAGAGAATATTAAATCCACTACATATAATAGTGATAAAGAAAATTATAAATATAAAATTGTTTCTTCCTATCATGATTTTACTAGTTTCACTAATGAATATGTTTTTTATTATAATGAAAATACAATTAATAATAATTATTTTAATATTGAAGGAATAATTATCTTTGATGAACAAGAATATAAAGTGTTAGGTAATAAAAAAATTGAAGAAAAAAAAGAACTCGAAACAGAATTAAAAATATTTATTAGTGATACTGAATATACTGAAATATCACAAGAAAGCAAAATTAATGAAAATGAATATGAATATAAGTTTTATAAAGATAATGAATTAATTAAAGAAATATCTTTAGAAAATAAAATTGAAAATAACAAAAAAGAACTAGAAATTGAAATTGTTGAAAATAATATAGAAAAACAATTCGAATTTGAATTTAAAAATAATTTAATTGAATGTGAATTTGAGTTTAATGATGAAGAAATTAAATTAGAAATAACAATTGAACAAGAATACTATTTATATAAATTTTTAGGACAAGAAGAAAAAATAATAAAAATTTCAAAAAATACCAATAAAATCATTAACTAAATTGTCTTAAGGTTAAGGAGGCACAAAATTATGAAAAAATTTATTATTTTAGGAGGATTACTAGGAGGATTATTATTTAGTTGTAATAATCAAACAATTAATAAAGAAAGTACTTTAATAAAAGAAAATACAAATTTTAAAAATATGTATAACTATTCAGCTATAAGTGGTATTTCTTTATTAAGTCAAAAAACAAATAAACACAAACGCTTTTTAAATGAAGAAGAACAAAATAAAATTATTGAAAATTTAAAACTTGTTGAGAATTGGTTATCTGAATCACGTTTTGAATTTTTAGATTCTGATAAGGAAGAATACACAGTTAAATATCAAATTGATACTTCTTTTCTCAATGAAAAAAATGTTTATACATTTTACTATAACGAAACTTTAAAAGAGGAAGAAGAATATTTTATTGAAGGAATTGTTGAATTTAACAATGAAATATATTCAATGTATGGAAAAAAAGAAATTGAAGAAGATGAACAAGAAATAGAATTTAAAATTTCTTTAAATGAAAATACTTATGTTGTTCTTGAACAAGAAATAGAAAATAATGAACAAGAATATTCTTATAAATATTATGAAAATAATAAGAAAATCTATCAAACTGAATTAGAATTTGAAGATAATGAAATTACTTTTAAAGAAAATAGTAGTGAGAGCAAGAAAAAATATTCATTTAAATTTATTAATGATCATCAAGTAAAAGCGAAAATAAAAATTAATGAAGAAACATTTTATTTACTAATTAATATTGAATTAAATGAACTTAATGAAAAAGTTTATACTATTATAAATAATGAAAGCAACAAATAAGTTGCTTTCTTTTTTTTTAATTATTAAAATGAATTTATGGAAAATATTAATCAAAATTATCTTAAAAATCATATTTTACAAAATATTCAAATTAGAACATATTCTTGTATTGATTCAACAAATAATGAAGCAAAACGTAACTTGGATTTAAATCCTTGTTTATTTGTTGCAGAGGAACAAACAAATGGAAGGGGAAGAAAAGGAAGAAGTTTTTATTCACCTAGAGATAAAGGAATTTATATGACTTTACTTTTAGAAAATAATGATGATCTTAACGATATTGTAAAAATTACTTCTTATGCTTCTTTATGTGTAGTAAAAGCAATAAAAAAATTAACAAATATCCAAACAGATATTAAATGGGTAAATGATATTTATTATCAAGATAAAAAAATATGTGGAATTTTAATTGAAAGAGTTTTATTAAATGATAAAGCTTATTTAATTATTGGAATTGGACTTAATTTATATCCATTTTCTGTAAGTGAAGATTTAACAAATATAGTTGGTTTTTTGAATTTTAAAGATGACATTAGAAATCAATTAATTGTTGAAATTATAAATAATTTGTTATTATTTTCTCAAAATAAAAATTCTTATATTGATGAATATAAAAAATATTCTTTATTATTAAATAAAGAAATTAATTATTATATAAATGATGAAGCCTACCACGGGAAAGTTATTGATATTGATAATGATGCTCATTTAATTGTTTTAAATGGTAATAAAATTGATAGTTTATCTAGTGGTGAAGTTACTGTTAGATTAAAAAAAGACTAAAATATTAATAATTAACAAAATTAAAATAATATTTGACAAAAAAATATTTAGTTTTTATAATGTGGGTGTAAGCGATTTCATCATTTATGATGTTTTTTGCTATTTATTTTGTAAAAAAATGGAAACGATTCCAAGAAAGGATTAACATGTCAAGTATCTCTTTAAGACATATTTATAAAGTTTACCCAAAAAAAGAAAAACAAAAGTTTAAATTATTTAGAAAAAAGAATGAAAATTCTAATGATGAAGAAGTTTTAGCGGTTGATGATTTCAATATGGAAATTGAAGATGGTGAATTTGTTGTTTTTGTTGGGCCATCTGGATGTGGAAAATCTACAACCTTACGAATGATTGCAGGTTTAGAAACCATTTCTGGTGGTGAACTATATATTGATGGAAAATTAATGAATAATGTTGAACCAATGCATAGAGATATTGCAATGGTTTTTCAAAATTATGCATTATATCCACATATGACTGCTTATGATAACATTGCATTTGGATTAAAAATGCGTAAAATTGAAGAAGAAGTTACTGATGAAAATGGTAATAAAAAAATTATTTTTCGCCATTTAACTAAAGAAGAAATCGATTCAAAAGTTAAAGAGGCATCAGCTTTATTGGGAATAGATGAATTATTATATCGTAAACCTTCTCAAATGTCTGGAGGTCAAAGACAAAGAATTGCTCTTGGTAGAGCTTTAGTTAGAAAGCCAAAAGTCTTTTTGTTAGATGAACCTTTATCTAATTTGGATGCTAAATTAAGAACGACTATGAGAAGTGAAATTGTTAAACTTCATCAAAAAATAAAAACAACTTTTATTTATGTTACTCATGACCAAGTGGAAGCTATGACAATGGGAACAAGAATTGTAGTTATGAAAAAAGGTGTTGTTCAACAAATTGATACTCCTACAAATCTATTTGATTATCCAAATAATTTATTTGTTGCATCTTTTATTGGAACTCCTCAAATGAATATTTTTAATGTAAATATCAAAAAGAATAATAATAATTTACTAGTTAAATTTGTAAATGGACAAGAATTATCTTTTGATTTAAATAACTTAAGAAAGATTGAAGATTCTTATTTAGATGGAAATGAACATAATATATTTTTAGGTATTAGAGGTGAACATTTAAAATTTGCTAATAGTGGATTAAAAGTAAAAGCAAATATTGTTGAAGTACTAGGCAGTTCTACACATGTTTTTGTTAAATTAGAAAAAGAAAATAATGATTATATTGTTTGCGTAAATGATCGCGTTGATGTAGTTCCACACGATGAATTGTTTTTAGAGTTTGATGAAAAGAAAGTTCATATGTTTGATAAACAATCAACTTTATCTATTATGAAACGATGGGGTGAATAAAATGATTTTAAGTATTGGTGAAATCTTAGTTGATATGATTGGCGAAGAAAAAGATGGATGTTTTTCTTACCAAAGAAAAGCAGGTGGAGCACCTTTTAATGTTAGTTGTGCAATTAAGAAATTTGGTGGTCATTCTGCTTTTGTTGGAAATGTTGGAAATGATATTATTGGTAATTTTTTAATTAATTTTGCAAACAAACAAAATCTTGATGAACTATTTATTAAGCAAGATAAAAAACATAATACAACTTTAGCTTTTGTTGATATTGATGATACTGGTGAAAGAAATTTTTGTTTTTATAGAAAAAATACTGCGGATTATCATTTACCAAAATTAACAAACAAATTATTAATGAAAGCAAATATTATTCATATTGGTTCATTAATGATTTCTGAAAAAAATGGTTTTATATATGCATGTAATTTAATTGAAAAGGCAAAAAAATTAAATAAATTAATTAGTTTTGATGTTAATTATAGAACCGATATTTTTTCTAATAAAGAAGAAGCAATTTCTAGATATAAAATGATATTAGAACAAGCAGATATTATTAAATTATCTGAAGATGAAGTAGAAGTTTTTTCACAAGAATATGTTAATAATTTAGCAAAAGATAAATTAGTATGTATTTCTTTAGGTGGTAAAGGAAGCAAATACATGTTTAAAGATATTACAAATAATATTAGTTCAATAAGAGTTTCACCTATTGATACAACTGGTGCAGGTGATGCTTTTTATGCAGGGGTTTTATCTAATTTAGATAATTATTCAAAAAAAGAATGGAATAAAGAATTATTAGATAAAGCATTTAGATTTGGAAATATTTGTGGAGCATTGAATACTTTAGGAAAAGGTGCTATCGATAATTTACCAACATTAGAAGAGATTAATAAGTATTTATAGGAGTCAAAGATGAAAAAAGAATTATTATTTTTACTTTTAAGTTTTATTTCTCTTTCAGGTAATCAACATTTTGTTAAAGCTAATGATAATTATAGTAGCGATGGTGATAGTTTTGTTTTAAAAGATAAAGAATATAATGTTGAAGAAAGTTTTTGTTATACTGCGACAGTAAATTTTTCTTCAGGCCAAGCAGCAGGTCTTGTTTTTGGTGCTAAAGAAGATAATTATTATTGGGTTTTTAATATAGATAGATATGAAAATCAAGTGAAATTACTTTATTTTTATAAAGATGAAGAAACAATAAAAGCAAATGTTATTTATTCTGATTACTATATTGGAAACGATAAAATGACTAATGAAGAAAAAGAATTAGTTAATCCAAAAGTAAAAGAAATAGATAAAGTTCAATTAAAAGTAATTATTTCAAGCGAAAATGATGGAATTCATGCTGAATTTTATTCTGATAATATTAAAAGATTTGGTGTTGATAATGATATCATTTTAAATGATGATTATCAAGGTGGGTATATTGGATATAATATGTTTAATTCAAATGTTTATTTTACTAACGTTGAATATGGACATACAGATTATTCTTATTACACTGAGTTATATCGTCAACAATATCATTTTTCTCAATATGCCCATTGGAATAACGATCCAAATGGTCTTGTATATTATGAAGGATATTATCATGTATACTACCAAACACATCCATTTTCAAAAGGATGGAGTGATATGTATTGGGGACATGCAAGAAGTAAAGATTTAATTAATTGGGAGTTATTACCAATATGTTTATTTCCAGAAACTGAAACAGAATTTGGTTTAGGAGATGGATATATGTGGTCTGGTTCAGCAATGGTATATCATAAAGGAATCAATAGTGAAATTGATAGTTGGTTTACAAAAGATTCCGGGTTACTTGCATTCTATACTCGAGATGGTGCTAGACAAGATCAAGTTATTATGTCAAGCGATGATAGTGGAATGACTTGGACAAAAAGAAAAAAAATTAGTCAAGATTTGGTTGGAGTTAGTGATAGAAAAATTGATTGCCGAGATCCTAAAGTTTTCCCAGTATTAAAAAATGGTGATAAAGTAACCTTGTGGGGTATGACTTTATCAAATATGAATGATAATAAATATTATGTTTTAAAATCAGAAAACTTATTAGATTGGTCATATGCTGGAACTTATAATATATTTAGACCAGAATGTATAGACGTATTTAATTTAATTGCTGATGATAATACATCACATACAGTATTTACTTTTGAAGGAAGAGAATATATTATTGGCTCAATTAGTTATGATTCAATAAATGGTTTAATTATTTTTAAAGATTTAAATGGTAGAGATTTATCAACTTTCTCTAATATTGATGAAATTCCTTCTCAAACAATGGATTATGGTCCTGATTCATATGCAACTCAATCATTTTTTATTGATGATGAAGAAAGTGAATATTTCGGAAAAGTTATTTCTATGAGTTGGTTTAGTGGTGTTCCTGGTGGAGCAAAATCAGTTGATAGCATTCTTTTTAGTAATGTTAGAGAACCATGGAATGGTGGAGGATTAACAATTCCTGTTGAATATGGCTTAATAAAAGATAATAGTAATTATCATTTAACTGAAACTCCAATTACAAAAAATAATAACAACTTAATTAAAAATAAAATTGAATTATCATCTGAAGAAAATATTTTAGCAAATGTTGATACTCATTTATTAGAAATTGATGCAAAATTTAATGTTCAGGATATGTATTTTAGAATAAATATGTCTGATGAAGAATATTTAGAAATAGGTTATTCATCTTCAGATGGTTATTATGTTGATAGAACAAACACATCATCGGCTGGTATTAATTTTACATATGATGGAAAAGATAATTACCATATGAAATATTCTACTGGTCCAATTTCACAAAATGAATTAACTTTTTATATCCTTTCTGACAATGGAGGGGTTGAAGTGTTTTGTGATAATTTCCGTTACTCATTTTATGTTTTAACATTATCATCTCCTTACTCAACTGAAGCAATGTTGTCAGTTAATGAATATAAAACATTAGAAGCTTATCAAATTCAAAGTGTGTGGAGAAAAAATAATAACTCAAATGAAGGATTGATATATTCAAATTATGATTCACTTGAATTAGATTTATCTTTATCTAAAGAAAAACAACTTATTGCATATTCTACTTTAAATGGAGAAGTTGATTTTGATGTATTAGAAGGTAACGATGTTATTTCTTTAACAAAATTAAAACCAAACACATATAAAGTCAATTCATTAAAGCAAGGAAAAGCATTAATAAGATTATCTTTAAAAGAAGCTGAAAAAGAAATATCTGTTAACGTTCATGGAGGGGTTAATAATAGTGATATTGAATTTAAAAAAGTAATTTCTGGAAATTGGTATCAAACAAATGATGGAATAGTTGGTGAACAACAATCAGGAGATGGCTTTTTATTATCAGATACTTCATTAAATAATTTTTATTACCATAGTAATATATCTTTAGGTAATGGTGCGGCTGCAGCTCTTGTATTTAGAGCTAAGTTAGATATGTCTCAATATTTAATTGCAAATTATGATAATAATTCAAAAATAGTTAAATTATGGTCAAATGTTAGAGAAATAGCTAGAGCAAATGTTGGAGATATTAATGTTGATGATATTGATTTTTATGTAAAAGCAAATCAAAAAAATATTAAAGTATATTTAAACAATGTTCTAGTTATTGATGCTTCTTTAAATGATGATGAACCATTAGATGGCTATTTAGGATTAAATGTATGCGCAACAAGAAGTGTATTTAAAGAAATTACAATTCAACAAGAAAATTATGAATATTTAAGTAACAATTTAGAAATAACAAGTATTTCATCTCAATATATTAAAAATATTTATAATGTCACATTAAATAATACAATTGTTGATAAAGAGTTTTATAAAAATGAAAATCGAGTAATTACTATTAATGAAAATTATTTTAAAACTTTAACAAAAATTGGTGTTTATAAATTTAAAATTGTTGGTGAAAAAACAACATTTGAAATCAATGTTAATGTTAAAAATTTACCACAAGTAAGTTTTACTGATTTAGAAATTGATGATAAATGTAATCTTAATTTATTTATTGGAAATTTAGAAATCAATCATATTTCTATTAATGGAAGTGAAATTGATTCTTATTCTATAAATAATAATTATTTAACAATTAGTTATGAATATTTAACAAAAATTGAAAATGAAGTCAAAATTAACGATCAAAAATTTATTGTTACAGTTAATAAAAGAAAAACAGAATTAAATCTTAAAAAAGATAATACTTTAGTTATTGTTTTATCTTCTATAGGTGGATTAGTACTAATTTGTGGAGTTATATTAACTGTTTTATTAGTAAGGAGAAAAAAGCATGTCAACAACAATTAAAGATGTAGCTCTTGAAGCTGGTGTTGGCGTGGGTACTGTTTCAAGAGTAATTAATGACACAGGAAGTGTTAATCCAAAAACAAAAAAAATAGTTGAAGATGCAATAAAAAAACTAAACTATGTTCCTAGTTCTATTGGTGTAAGATTAAGAACTAATAAAACAAAAACAATTGCTTTATTAATTCCTGTCATAACTGATTTGTTCTTTGCTAAATTAGTTCAATATGTTGAACAAGAATTAGATAAATATAATTATTCATTAATTGTTGTTTCTTCTCAGCAAAGAATATCTAAAGAATTAGAAATAATTGATAAATTAAAAAGAAAAGAAGTTGATGGTGCACTTATTGTTACTCACTATCAACATGATGAAAGTGATTTAGAAAATTGTAATATTGTTTCTATTGATAGACACTTAGGAAATAGTATTCCTTATG
>FR889402.1:23366-25602 GCA_000432895.1 Firmicutes bacterium CAG:449
AGCTATTGAATATTTAATAGCTAGAGGTTGTAAAAAAATTGGTTTTATTGGATCAAAGCCTCTTGTTGAATCAGAAGTTTCTTTAAGGGAAAAAGCTTATGATGAAATAATTCAGAAGTACAATTTGAATTCTTATAAAGTTAATGAAGTTATTAATCATGGTGAAGAAAATAAAATTGTAGATGATTTCTTTGACAAATATAAAGAAATTGATGGCTTGTTTGTTTCTGGTTTTACTTTATCACAAACGGTCTATAAAAAAATTCAACAATTGCATATAGATTTACCTAATCAATTACAATTAATTTCTTTTGATGAAAATTTTGTAGATTGGATAATTAATTTACCTGATATTACTTGTGTAAAACAAGATATACAAGAATTAGCCAAACAAAGTGTTAGTATTTTAATTGATAAAATTGATGGAAAAAAAGTTCCTTCCAAAACAATTATAAAAACAAATTTTAAAAAAGGATTTACAACAAAATAAGGAGAATTAAAATGAAAATATTTTTAAAAAAGACATTATTAGTATTAACTTTAACAACAGTATTTGGTTCATTAAGTGCTTGTGGAGGAACAACAGATACTCCAGATGTTGATGAATCGGGAAATACAATTGTTTCTATTATGTTTCATGTTGATGAAAAATCAGCTGAAGGTATTGCATACAAAAAAAGAATTAAAGAATTTAATGATCAATATGCATCTCAAAAAATTAAAGCAAAAGCTAAATACATTGCTAGAACAAGTGGAGCAAGTGCTTATGAAACTGAATTAATGAATAATCAAGTTGAAGGAACACTTGTAGATATTATTACTTATGATTCTCCAAATTGTGCTTCTTATGCAAAATCAGGCTTACTATATGATATTACTAATTTAATACCATCAGAAAATAAAAATGATTTTATCACAACTTCACTTTATGAAGGTAGAGTGTATGGTTTACCTATTCAAGAATCAAGTGCAGGATTTTATTATAATAAGAATATTTTTAGAAATGCTGGAATTGATGTCAGTGGATATACTGTAGATAATCCTTGGACTTTTAATCAATTCAAAGAGGTATGCCAACAATTGAAAAATGCTAATGTGATTCCAGTTGATATGAGATTTGATGCTACAAAAGATGAAACAGCACCATATATGTTATATCCATTTATTTATGCTGCTGGTGGTAGTTTTACTTCTGAAGATGGTTATACTGCGACAAATTATTTTAACAGTCAAAATTCTATTAATGGTTTTCAATTCTTAAAAGACTTAATTACTAACGGATATTCTTCATATAGCATTGGCTCAACAGATTTCTTTACAGGTAAAGTTGGAATGTATTTATCTTCAGGTTGGACAATTCCAGAATTAGACAGAAATTATCCTCAAATGTTCCCAAATCGTGATTCTTGGGGATTATTACCATATCCAAAAGATGTTAAAGCAGCAAGTGCAACAGGTAGTTGGTGCTTTGGAATTACAAACAATCATAAAAAAGATAAAAAAGCTGCAGTTGAATTATTAAATTTTTTAACTTCAACAGAAAGTTCAAAAACAATTACTGACGCTACTGGTATGATTCCAGCTAGAAAATCAGTAGAAACATCTTATGCGGATAATTCACCAGAAAAAATATTAATGGAACAATTACAAAAAACTGGTATTGCTCGTCCATCAACTGTTGGTTATCCAAAATTTTCAACTTGCTTTAATCAAATAATTGCTCAACTTGGTAGTACCAATGATGTTGCAACTTTAATAAACAATCAAACAACTTCATTGCAAACAGAATTAAATAGATTAAAATAGGAGGAATTAATATGCTAATGACAACGCTTATTGTCTTATTAGTATTTGTTATTATCTTCGCTGTTATAGCAGGAATTGATATTTATAAAAGCAAAAAAAGAAAAGAACAATATCGTAAATCAAGTATCATTACTTCATTTCTTATGTTGCTTCCAGCATCGCTATTAGCATTTATATTTGTTCTTTTACCAATTATCTATTCTTTAGGATATGCATTTACTGATTTTTATTTGTTAAGACCTAATGATATTNTATTTGTTAAGACCTAATGATATTAATTTTATTGGCTTCCAAAATTTTGAAACAATTTTTAAAGAGTTAACTAGCCATGGTGAAATATTTTATGCACTTAGAAACACTGCTTTGTTTGTAGTTTTAGTTGTACCTTTACAAATTGGTTTAGCTTTAGGCTTAGCTTTGTTTTGTAATC
>FR889403.1:0-6630 GCA_000432895.1 Firmicutes bacterium CAG:449
CACCTGTAACTGGATCAAAAATATAAATATCTTCTTTAGAAAATTTAATAACTAATTTATCCCCATTTACTAGTTGTTCTTTAGCATCAACTCTTGCAATAATATCTTTATTAAATAATTCAAAATGGACATTATAATCCGCACCTAATAGTTCACACACTGTCGCAGTTGTAACAATCATATTTTTAACATCCATTCCTTCTTCATATTTTCTAACTTTAATTCTTTCAGGACGTATACCAAATATTAAGGTATGCTTAGAATTTAAAGCTGATTTTAATTCAGATATTTTTTCATTTGCAGTTTTTATTTCATGTTCATAAATATTAACTTCTTCTTCTTTAGAAAATTTATTAATAAGTTTTTGAAATCCATTTTCTTTTTTCTTTACTTTGTTAACTACATTTTCACTTGCTAAAGCTGATTTAACTTTTAAAATATATTCATCTGCTCTTTGATCAAAATTTGTCATTAAGCCTTCAAATTCTTGAAGTTTATTTTGATAAAATTTGTCATGTAATTGTTTAAAATCATTACCAAAACTTAATTTAACATTGCCAATAGAAACTGTTCCATCTTCATTAAATGTTCCATCAAAGAAATTCATTGAAGGCGAACCAATAAATTTAGCAACAAAAATATTTTTTGGATTATTATAAATATTTTTTGGTGTATCAATTTGTTGAATAAAACCTTTTGACATAACAACCACTCGACTAGCCATAGTCATTGCCTCAGTTTGATCGTGAGTAACATAAATTGTCGTTGCTCCAATTTTATTATGAAGTTTAACAATTTCACTTCGCATTGTTAATCTTAATTTAGCATCCAAATTAGATAAAGGCTCATCCATTAAAAACAAAGGAACATTTTTAACTATCGCTCTACCTAAAGCCACCCTTTGCATTTGTCCACCTGATAATTCTTTTGGTAAACGATCTAAATATTGACCTAAATCAAGAATTTTTTCAGCTGAGAAAACTTTTTCTTTAATTTCTTCTTTTGTTAATTTACGATAAATAGTTTGTTTTTTTCCATCCACTTCTTCTTCAAAAGGAAATTTATTAATTTTTAATGGAAAAGCAATATTATCAAATACACTCATTTGAGGATATAAAGCATAGCTTTGAAATACCATCGCTATTTTTCTTTCATTACTTGATTTAAAATTTGCTAATTCATTATCTATATACAATTCACCATTTGTAATATCTTCAAGTCCAGCAACCATTCTTAAAGTTGTCGATTTACCACATCCAGAAGGTCCGACTATTACAATAAATTCATTTTTTTCAATCTCTAAATTAAAATCATGAACAGCTTTACCACCATTTGGATAAACCTTTTCAATATTTCTTAAAGATACAAATCCTCTTTCCATATTAATTTTTTACTCCCGTTGTTGCTAAACCATCAATCATCTTATTTTGAGTGAAAATAAATAAAATAATAACTGGTATTAATGAAAATGTTGCTGTTGACATTGAAACTGCTTTTTGTGCCCAAGGATCACCTACAACATTAGTAAATCCTGTTAATGCTAAAGTAATAGTTTGTAAACCTTCACCTTTACCTGTTAATAATAATTGAGGCCAATTAAGTGCGTTCCAACATCCAGTAAAAGTAAATAAAACAATCAGCAAAATTGTACTTCTAGCAAGAGGTAAAACAATTGAAATAAAAATTCTAAAATCTTTTGCCCCATCACTTCTTGCTGATTCTATAATATCTTTTGGAATACCATTAAAGCAGTTTTTAATTAAATAAATATTAAAAACACTTGCGCCTCCTGGTAAAATTAACCAAGCATATAAATAAATTGGATTACTTGTTAAATTTAACGCTTTTCCAATACTCGCATATATAGAAAATTGTGCTGTCATTCCTATCACTCCAGGAACAGCCATACTTGCAATTAAAATTGAAACAATTGCTTTAGCACCTTTAAAACGAATAAAACAAAATGCATATGTCGCAGTTAAGCATAAAAACAAAGTATTAATCGCTGATAAAACGCATATTATAATAGAATTTATCATCCATTTAGGTAAATTATCTAAATGACCATCTCTAATAATAAAATTTGCATAATTATCTAAAGTCCAATTCCCATGAGTAGGAAAGAAATGAGTTGGATTATTCAAAACATCACTACCAGTTTTAAAAGACATTCCAACCATGTAAATAAAAGGAATAACCCAAAGGACACTAACAATAAATAAAATAATTCCGGCAACAGTTTTTGATATTTTTTTATCTTTATTAAATCTTTTGGCTTGAATACTTTTTGAACTCATTTTCGTATCTATCTCCTTTCGATTTTTTATCACGCATAACAATACGTTGAATAGTCGTAAATAGAATAGTAATCAAACCAAAAACAACAGCTACCGCGGTAATTTGTCCTGCTAAATCTGCTTTAGCAAAATCACCAACCCATTGTTGAATCATCACCATTGGTGTTTCAAGTGCGTTTCTATTTGCATATGAATTAATTGTAATTACTTGACCATATAAACCTAAATAACCAGTTAAAGTTGTAAAGGTACAAAGGCCTAATTGTCCAGCAATATTTGGTAAAGTAACATATCTAAATGATGACCATTTTTTACCACCATCAATTTCACACGCTTCATATAAAGATTTTGGAACTGATTTGATTGCCGCTAGTAAAATTACAAAGTTGGTACCAGTTTGCCACCAAATCGAAACAATCATAATAATTGTCCATCTCCATGCTTGATTAGACATAAATTGAATATTAGTATGAAATAATGCATTAATTAAGCCTGTTGATTCATCAGAAAAAATTGCTCCAAATATAACACCTGCAATTGAAATAGAAACAACTGATGGTAAATAAATTAATGCTCGATATATTTTATATCCTTTTGGCTCTAAACTAACTAAATACGCTAAAGCCAAAGGAATAAATAACATAATTGGAACCGCAATAAAATCAAATTTTAAAGTTGTCCATAAAGCCGGCCAAAATGTTCTAGAAACAATTGAACCATTAAAAATTTTAATATAATTATTAAATCCTACAAATTTTGCTTCTGCAATGTTATAAGAATTATAATTAAAAAACGAAAATATTAACCCCATGCAAAGTGGGACTACTATAAAAAACAAAAATGAAATAAAGAAAGGTGAAGTAAATAAAAATACTAGTCCACGACGTTTAAAATTTTTTTTACGAATCCCTCTTTTTATTTCTGGACTCATTTCTTGCATACTAACCTCTTAAATCAATCATGTCGTTATAATCTTGTTGTTTAGAAGCAATTAAACTAGAAATTGTATCTTTATTTGTAACATTTGTAGCAATATCAAACAAAGCATTGATAATATCACTATAATATGGATTATTACCAATAGTAACAAACTTATCTATATCTAAATAGAAATTAGTAATATATTCTTTAATGAAGGCATCTTCTTGATATTCATTTGCATTAGAAATTATTTTACTTGCAGAAATATGACCAGCATTAGCCCAATCCACTCCCGCTTGAACATCTTCTGTATACCATTTACAAAAATAAGCACAAGCCGCTTTAACATTAATATCTTTAACAGTCGAAGCCATTAAGAAAGCGTGTGAATCACCAAAAATCTTTTCTGAATTTGCATTAGAATCATCTAAAGCAAACATTTTAGCTACTGAGAATCCTCCAATTTCTTCTTTTGCTCTATCAATGGTGTATCCAGAATTTAATTCTGCATAATTTTTAAAGATTGTCTCTGCTAACCATGGTTCAGCAAGTAAGAATAATGATTTTCCTCGACAAAATCTAGTTAATGCAGTTGATAAACCTTCATTATATTTAAAATATTCTTTATCAATTAATTCATTAATAGAACTAATTGCATCATTGAAGGCTTTTGTATTATTTTCATTTGTCCATTCTGCTTTATATGTTGAAGTATTATATAATTCTCCACCATTTTGAATATAAGCAGTTAAGAAAGTATATTTATTAAAATAATCTCTATCAGTAGTAGATCCACTTATTCCATAAAAAGTAGCATCATTCATTCTTGTTTTAGCAGTTTCTAATAAATTAATTAAATCACTTCTAGTATTAGGTAAAATGCCTCCATTAATTTGAGTAAGAAGTTCTTTGTTATAAAATAAGACTTGACTTTGTGCATCAATAGGTATTTGGAATTGATATCCTTCATAGCCTAAATTAGAATAAGAAGCTACATTATTTGCAAAGTTAGAAATATCAAAATCAATTTTTCCTTTTTCAAATGCTTCATCAAATGGTTGAATTAATTTTGAATCAGCAAAATTACGATGAGCCTTTTGATGAGACATAATTAAATCTGGTGGAGTATCATTTTGAGATATTTTTTGACCTATAGTTTGCTCAAAAGAATTTTGATTATAAGCGTTAACATTAACATGGATTTTACCCATATGTTCTGAGTTAAATCTTTCTACAATATTTTTAAATCTAGGTAAATCATCACCAGTAACAACAGTAGCTAATTCAATATCCACATCATTAAAAACAACTTTATTATCACTATCAAAAGATAATTCTCCTGTTGTTGTCCACCATGGTGAAATATTACTTCCACCATTAGATGTATTATCACTAGTTGTATTTCCACATGAAGCTAAAAGTGTCATAAAACACATAATAGATAATAATTTAATTTTTTTCATTATACTCTCCTTTATTTAATTGTTATCTTTATTCCAAATCCACCTACATCTAAGGTAGAAACATTAATAAGAGAAGTACTATTTACTTCTTTAGTTTGATGATTTAATGAATAACCATTACTTCCATCACTATATATATCAGCATTATAAGTTTTATTCTTCTCTAAGAAGGATAAATCAAGTTCAAAATTTTTACTTAAAGTAGAAACTCCTCCAATCCACCAAGTATCACCTTTTCTTCTGGCAATTACACATGAATATAAAGGGTCTCCATTTAAATATTTAATTTCATCCCAAGTTACAGGTAATGGGTTTAAAAAATTTGTAACAACATCTTGATTAGAAGCATAATTTGCTGGAGTATCAGCCATTGTTATCATTCCAGTTTCATATAAAACATGCATTGCAAGTTGACTTCCCATAGTAGTATTTTTTCCACATGGAACTAATGTAGGAGTATAATCAGAAGGTCCAACAACACTTCTAATATATGGAATAGTAACAACATCTGACATACTCACAGATCCTCTCCATTCATTACCTCTTATAGCTTCTCTATTAATAACATGAGGATACTTTCTTCTTTCTCCAGTTGGCTTATTGGCACCATGAATATTTAATACCATTTGATATTTAGCACTTATTTGATATATTTGATCGTATATATTAATAACATCTTGATGTTCCCCACGAGCATCTGGTAAAGGGTCAACATACATTCCATCAAAGAAATCAATTTTTAATCCTTCAATTCCCCACAGTTTCCATCTTCTTAAACAAGCATCAATTTTAGCAGGAGTTGATAATTCATTAAGTGAATGTGCCCAAACCATTATATGAACATTTTTACTATTTGCATATTCAACAATACTTTTAAACTCTTCTATTTGGCTTGTATTATCTGGTTCCCATCCTGCATCAAATAAAAACCAATTCCAACCATTTTGAGAAGCATAATCAATATATTTTTTACTAATTTCATAATTCTTTTGAGTGTGAATACCTGTATCTGGATTTATGCCATGATATTCTTTTAACCAAGTCCAAGCACATTTACCAGGTTTAACCCAATCATAGTTATAAATATTTTTTTCTTCTTGAGATAATTCATTATAATTATCAGGCTTATAATATTCTATTTCATCATAAACATCTTCAACGATTGTGCTATTAACAATATCATTTAAATTACCTACTGCTGCTGTTCTCCAAGGTGTATAAAATGGATATGTTACCTCTACATTATTATGAGCGTGATGAGCAGGAATAGTTTTTAATACACCATTTTCATCGCTAGATAAGAATGAACCAATATAATTACTACCAATTAATTCTGATTCAGAAATTAAAGAATAAACATCATCACTTGTTTTATAAAGTAAAGGCATCGATAAATTAATTCCTTTTAAACGATCAGATTTTTTTGATTTATAACTTTCCTCATAAGAAAATCTATCATCATTAGGATTTTCTATATATTCCATATAATAGACTCTTGTATCTTCAGGTAAAGCAAATGAAGTATTTTCTTCATGAATAATCATATTCCCAGTTGAATCATCTAAAGCAAAAATATAATATCTAAAAGCATAACCAGTATCATAAACTCTAAAAGTCATTTGTAAAGCAAAATCATAATCATAAAAAGTAATTTTTGTTTCATTAGCTTCCACTTCAACTTGTGATTTCTTTCCTGTTTTGTTTTCATAAGAAGTAATAATTTTTGTTTCTTCAAGATCATAGAATTTTAAATCAGAAGTAAAATTTGCTATATCAACATCTAAAGTTAAATTAGATTTATTAACAACAATATTTTCACCTTTATTAACTTGATAATAAACATTTCCTTCTTCAAGAAAAACATTTAATTTTAAATCGCTTTTAGGAGAAGAAATTAACCATTCTCCATTTTTATCGCCTCTAGAAACACTTTCATTTTGACTAGATGT
>FR889403.1:6682-9567 GCA_000432895.1 Firmicutes bacterium CAG:449
AGTTAAAAGAATAGTAGATAAAATGTAAATTTTCTTCATACTATAAATATCCTTTAACGTTATCAACTACTGAATTAACAATAGCAATATAATCTTCATCAGTATATTCAACTGTTTGAATAGCAGGCATTACAATACCTTCATTTACTTTATTTAAAATTTGATATTCATATTTATGTCCAACATAAGTATAAAGATTTTCTGGACTAGCTAAATTTTTTAAATAATATTTAATTAATGGATTAGTAGAATTATTCCATTCATTTGAAGAAGTAATTTCTTTGCTAGCAGGATAAAGTGGTGCATCACTTACATTTGCAAGCATCAATGCATTTTTACTTACATAATCAGCAAACACTCCTGCAGCGGAAATTTTATATAAATCATTAGGTCCATATGTAGGAATACCTAAACCATAGTTTTGTACAAATACTTTATTTTTATCTTTACTATCTTTTAAATTAAATAATGATGACATTGGAACCACTCCAATAGGTGATTTTTCACCAAAAGCATTTTCACCTTTACCTAATACTTTTTCCATATATCCATTATTACCAGGTGTGGAATATAATCCCATAAACGCATTGCCTTTTGCAATTTGTCCTAACATAGAACATCCATCTTTTCTATTACCATCAATTTTACCAGGAGCTTTTTCACCAACAAACATCTTTTTAATAGCTTTTATTAAAGATAAAGCATCCTCTTTTTTATTTTCCCAAGGTGTAAATAAATTACCTTTTTCATCAATATCGTAAAAACCTAAACCATTTTGAGCATACATACTATGAACAATAATTTCTTTCATATCCCACTCTTCTGACATTGAAATTGCTTCTAGCCATCTACTATTAGATAATTTTTCACTAGTATTCATTAAACTAACTAAATCATAAAGTTCATTATATGATGAAGGCATGTTTTCATAACCATATTTTGCTAGTAATGCTTTATTATAATAAACAGTAGGAACTAAACTAGCTACTGGCATAATATGAAGTTTTCCATTACGATAACTATCTAATATTTGATCTTGATAATAATTATTTTTATCAAAAGAAATACCAGCAAGAGCTAAAGCATCATTAATATCATAATAATTATCACTAGCATTTAAGGTTGTAACTTGATTCCATCTTAAAGAAACTTCTCTATCTGATAAAGTCTTATCTTCTCCTTCTAAACCAGTTTGATCAAAAATATTGACATTGATTTTACCTTTATATTCATCGTTAAATTTTTTAACAATTGTTTTCATATGATTTTGAGTATAACTATTTCCTTCAATAGTTAAATTAAAACTAACATTATCATAAATAATATTTCCATTACTATCTCTATTTAATTCAGGAGCAGTATATCCAGCATATAAAGTAATATCACTAGTAATTACAGTTGAATTAACTCTAAAAATGCTAGTACAAGCTTTATCAGTAAACCAACCATTAAATGTATATCCAAGTCTAGCGGTTGAAGGAATTTTATTTTCAGGAATAATTTTATTTTCTTCACAAGGTAAAACATAATTACTTGGAGCCCCTTCATAATTAAAATCAAATGTGACATTATGATATACAGTTGGTTTAATTTCTTCCCACTTAGCAAAAACTGTAATATCAGCATTAATTGGAGTTAAAAAATCAAAAGTATCACCATCTTTACATTCACTAGTATTATACCAACCTAACAAATTATAATTTGTTCTTCTTGCCTTCCAACTTGATACTTTATTACCTGCTTTAATCTTTTCAACACGATTAGTTCCACCTGAATAATTAACATTAAATGTAAAATCATATTCATCCTTAATAGCATTAGAACTTTCTCCACATGAAGCAAAAGTTAAAATTCCACATGCAGTTAAAACTGCAAAAAATAAACGTTCTTTTTTCATATAATCCCCCTATTTCATTAAATAATTATAAGTTTCTTTAATATATTTTAATTTCATCGCTCTTACTTCAAGAGGACAATTTCTTTCCCCAGGAATTTCATAATTGAATAATCCTTGATAATTAATTTTCTTTAAGCAATCAATTACTTCTTTAAAATTTACATTACCTCTTCCAAATGGCATTAAATGTTGATCATATTGTCCTTCGTTATCCGCGATATGTAAAGCCTTTAATTTATCATTTGCTTTTAAAATGAAATCTTTTTGAGAAGTATTAACATCACTTAAATTTAAATGACCAGTATCTAAACAAATTCCAAAATTAGGTGATGATAAATTATTAACAATATATAATAACTCATCCGCTGAAGAAAAAAGTGGAAATAAGTTTTCTAGACAAATAACTATATCTCTACCTTTTAAAAAAGGAACTAACTTCTTTAAAACTTCAATATTTTTATCATCAATCTCTTTTCGATGAGAAGGATCATCATCAAATGAATCACAATGCAAAACCATGTTTTTAATACCAATTGCTTCAAATAAATTAATCCATCTTTTTAATGTTTCAATTGTTTCATCACCAGAACATAATCTAATACCTAACCACAAATGACCTTGTATGAAATGAACATGATGTTTTTCAGCATATTCTTTAAATCTTTTTCCAGTCAATACTTCATCATCATTTTCATTTAGTAAAGTCAAACCATGTTCATCTGATAATTCTGAATATTCATATCCGTTTTTTTCTAGTTCCAGTACCATTTCATAAGGATTAAGGTCAATATAATAACTTGACCACATAGATAATTTGGCTTCCATTAGTTTCCTCCCATGCTAAAAACATTCGCTATGTTACCGCTTTCATTGTAAATTAAAAAAATAACATTATTCCATCATTAAAAATAATGGATTTTTACTAAAATAACATAGATTTTTATATATTTTATTTATTTTTACTATTGACAAAATAATTATATACTTT
>FR889404.1:0-7263 GCA_000432895.1 Firmicutes bacterium CAG:449
AAACAAAGAAAATTAGAAGAAGAATCAATAGATTATTTAATTATTTTATTTAAAGAAAATGGTTATTTAAATGATGAAAGATTTAAAGAAAACTTAATTGAATCATTAGAAAATAAAAATTACGGTTATCAAAAAATTAAATTATCTTTAAAAGAAAATCAATTAAACGAAGAATATTGTTATGATGAAAAAAAAGAAGAACAAAAAATAAATAATCTTCTACCATATTTAATAAAAAAATATTCTAATTATAGTTATAAAAAAGCACTTAATAGTATTTATTCATCTTTACTTATGCATGGATTTGTTGATGAACAAATAAAAAAGGAGCTTAATACAATTGATGAAAAAAGTTTCTCTGAAAAAGAAAACTTAAGAAAAGAATTTTTAAAATTGACTATATATTTATCAAAAGAAGAAATTAAAGAAAAAAAACAAAAGATTATTGCAAAATTATTATCACGTGGTTATTCTTATCAAGATGTTAGTAATTTATGGAAGGAGTTTTATGAATAGTTTTATTAATGAATTTAAAGAAGGTGAAAGATTTACTGGTGATTTACTTGTGAATAACCTTGCTAAAGGTGTTTCCAATGCTGGTTCACCATATATTTCCTTAACTTTACAAGATAAAACCGGAGCAATTGAAGCTAAAAAATGGGATGTTTCAGAAGAAGAAATTGCCATTGCTCAAATTGGAAATGTTATAAGTGTAGTTGGTGATATTATTGAATATCGTGGCACGAAACAAATGAAGGTTATTTCTATTTCAGAAATTGATCAAACAAAAGTTGATTATACTAGATATTGTATTCCTTCACCAATTCCTCAAGAAGAACTCATTAGAAAATTAAAATCTTATATGTCATCAATTAAAAATGAAAATGCTTCAAAAATTGTTAATTATTTAGTAGAGAATCATTATGAAGAATTTATTTCTTATCCAGCAGCGACAAGAAATCACCATGAATTTGCTTCAGGTTTATTATATCATACAGTTTCAATGTGTGATGTTGCAGATATTTTATCTTCATTTTATGATAATGTAAATCGTGATATTTTAATTGCAGGTGTAATTTTACATGATATAGGTAAAACATTAGAATTAAGTGGACCAATCGCTACTAAATATACTTTAGAAGGAAAATTATTAGGTCATATTACTATTATGGTCAGCGAAATAAGAGCAGCAGCTGAAAAGTTAAATATTCGTAGTGAAGTTCCTCTTATTCTTGAACATATGATTTTATCTCATCATGGTGAAAAAGATTTTGGTTCACCTGTTCCACCTCTTACTAAAGAAGCATTTCTTTTACATGCAATAGATGATCTAGATGCTAAAATGATTATTATTGATAAAGCATTAGATACAGTTAATGAAGGTGAATTTACTCAAAGAATTATGGCAATGGATGGAAGAGCTTTTTATAAACCTAAGATTAAATAAGGCTATCTTAAAAAATTATTGCATAAAAAAACACATCTATGTTTTTCACAAGATGTGTTTTTATTTTATAATCTTTCTTTGATTTCTGTTGCAAGAGCAGGTAAATTCAATTTTTCAATACCAGTCGGAGTAAATTCAATTGAGATATGATCTTTATCATTATATCGAGGTATTACGTGAATATGGAAGTGCATAACTGTTTGTCCTGCAGCTTCTTCGGTATTAATTAAAACGTTAATTCCGTTTGCTTTAAGAGTTGCAACTTCTGCTTGCGCAATTTTTTGAGCAACAGAAATTGATTGAGATAATAAATCTTTTGGAACATAAAGCATGTTATCGAAATGTTCTTTAGTTATTACTAAGGTATGACCTCTTGTAGTTTGTGAAATATCCAAGAACGCAAGAATTTTATCATCTTCATAAACTTTATAGCAAGGAATTTCACCTCTTGCAATTTTACAAAATACACAATTACATTTTTCCATAAAATTTCTCCTTTGAAAAAAAGGAGGATTAAATCCTCCTATAATTAGTCTTCATCAACAACATCAGGATATGTATCTTTGATATAATCGTAGAATTTTTGATCTCCGAATGCTGGTTGATATTGTTTTAAATAATAAACAATAGCATCTTTTTGGTTAGATGATGTTGAACTTAATAATCTAGCAATTTCTAAAGCTTTATCTTTTGTTGCTTCATTAACATTATCACCTTTACCATCTTTAAGCAAAGTTGTATTGTAATAATCATCAACAATAATAATATAATATGCACTAGAAGAAGAATCATAATAAGCATATTGATTTAAATAATAATCATCATCTTCTGGTGAAATATTTTGTGTAAGCTTTGGAACTAAGATTTGAACTGATTTATTTTCAGTTTCATTTTTAAGTGTTTTAAGATTTGAAGCAACAGCAGAAGAGAATAATCTATCTCTCATATCTGAAGGTAAACTACTTACTCCACCTGATTTAATAACTAAACCATCATCAACAACAATATCAAGAGCAGCAAGTTCACGTTCTTTTAATGTTTTACCATGACCAACTGTATATGTATAGCTACCAGTATAAGTTGAAACTAAATCATCATCTCTTAATGAAGCATCTGTATGAATAATGTAATCATCTATGGAAGAATCATATGTACCAACTTTTTCAAGTTCTTCATTTAAAACGTCTTCACGAGTTGTAACATCATTGTTTGTTGCAAAATCTTTTTCTTTTTGAGTTGTATTAACACCTTTATAGATTTTTGCTAAAGATTCTAAATCGAAATCATCTGTTGGAATAAATGTTCCTGCTGATTTGCTACCTTCCGCAAAAGCTTTTAAATATGAGTTAACTAAAACAGGAACAGAATCTTTATGAGTGGAAATAGCATCTAATTTAATATATTTAACATCACGACCATAAGCTCTTCCTAATGATGTATATGCATTTTCATATAGATATACTGATGTTAATAATTCTTTTAATAAATCAGGATAAATATTTCTTTCAATATAATCACTATAATCAGCTTTGAATAAATCATCAAATTTAGATTCAGGAGTGATTAAGTAATCTTCAACAAATGTATCACCTTCAACTGTATATAAAGATGTTTTAAGTTCATTTGCAAATTCTTCTTCGTTATAAAGATTATCAGTAGAATAAGATCCACCTTTAACTTTTTCAATGAATTGATCTTTAACTTTTTCTAAAATAATATCTTCAAGTTTTTTTGCATTTCCTGTTAATGTTTCTGCTTGTTTATGAGCTAAAACAAGTTTAACTTGGTCTAATACTTTTTGTAATTCTTCAGTTGATAAATTATAGAATTTAGCAACTTCAATTTTAGAAATGTTATTAAGTAAAGCAGTGAGAATTGTACTATTTGATGTTCCGGAACTTACTAATTGATCATAAATAACATCAAAATCATTTTTATAATAATCGTCTTTACCACCGATATTAACTAATTTTTCTTCGTCAACAACTTGTGTTGGTTTTGCAAGAATATCATCACAAGCAAATAACATTAATGAAGATAATGATAAAGTTAAAATTTTTGTAATTTTTTTCATTTTCATATCCTCCTTAAATATTTGGTTCGATAACAGTTGGAATCATTGATTCAGCAACTTTTCTGTTTTCAACTTGATTTTGAACTTTTAATAAATTGATATATGCTTTCCAAGAATCTTTATATGATTTTTGTGTTGTGTAATTTGATGAAGTTCTATTTGCATCAATATATTTAGTAATAATATTTGCAATATCAACTGATTCATTAAATTTAACTTCTTTACCATCAGTTCTTAATTCTTCAAGAGCTTTTTCATATATTCTATAGTTCATATAAGAATCAATTTCTTTAATATTTGATTTTACTTTATCAGCTCTATCAGTAAGTTCTTTTGTTGTGCTTGAATTAATGAACTTAACATAAGTAGTTGATGTAGCTTTATCATAATTTTCTGTATCATAATATGCTTTTAATTCTTGTAATAAATCTTCAGTTCCAGTTTGAACAAATGGAGATTTTTGAGCAATGATGAAGTGAATTCCTTGATAACCACTATCACCTGAACCTGTACCAGCTCTTGTGACTAAGATAGGTCTACCAGTTTCATCACATAAAATCTTATCTTCTTCGGAAGTAGATTTACTTAAATTTTTAACATATTGGAAACGATTACTATTTGGACCGGTTGTACCTTTTGTAACTACTCCAAGAGCGTGATTATTTAAGTGTTGATTGAAAATAATATTTCTTGGTAAATATTTTTCTTCTTTATAACCATTTTTAAGATTATCTGTTGTGTAAGAAGCATATTTTTTCAAATCAGTAAAGACTTTATAATCAATATAGTTAACACTATCTTTTAATAATGTTTCTTCTGAAGAACCAGTTGCATATGGAACTAATGAAGTACCATCAACTAATGTGTTACCAACTTTTCTTGTTGCTTGACGTTCATTATAAGCAGTAACATTTGTTTTTGCACTATCATTATAATAAGCATCATATTGATATAATGAGTATTTAAATTCACTTACGAAACTTGTTAATGTTGACATAATACCAACATCACCATATGTATTAGCTGATTCAGTATCACCATTTGCTGCGTGAGCTTGAGCAATTGTACCAAATGATTGGTTGCCACGAGCTAAATCACTTACAACATCAGCAAGGTTAGTTGCATCATCTTTACTAATTGTTCCTTCATATAAACTTGATCCACTTGATGTTTTAACAAGAATATGACGAACATGGTATGGTGCATAATAATTAATATATTCACTAAGAAGTGAATCATTAAGATTATCATCATAGAATTTATTTTCGTATGCTGTTTTCTTTTGTTGTAATAAATAAAGTTCTTCTAATTCTTCAACTGATTCAACACCCTTTGATTCAAGAGCTTTAGAGATTTCAGCTTTTGTACTTGTATTATTTTCTTTTGCAGAAGATTCAGCATCTTGGTAAAATTTGTTAATTTCTTGACTTACTTCTTTACGAATTGACATTGTTTCTGGTTGAACTGCATTGATAACAACATCATAAATCGCACTGAAATATTGTGAAGCACCAGATGAGGTATTTGAATACTCTTTAAATAAATCGTTTGCAGTATAATTTGTATCTCCTATTTTTACAATGACTTGATTGCCGTTACCATCGTCAATACTATTTACTTTTTCGCCACAACTTGCGAGTGTAAATAAGCTAATCATTGATAAGAGAAGTAATTGCTTTTTCATAGTAGAAAAATCCTCCTGTTTTTTTATATAGCGTATTAATAATACTTGATTAGGGAATCAATTTCAATATTAAATTATCAATTTGAATAACTTTAGTTATTACATGCGCATGCATGAGTAAAAAAATGGGCTCGATTTAAGAATTTTTTTAAATTTTGACTCATAAAATGTAAATTTACATATGATAAATTGAAAACAAAGGAGGGGATTATGAATCCATCAGTAAGAGGAAACAACTTCTTTGCATATATACTCATTTTGTTTATCTTAATAGCAATTATCGGTTGCTACTGTTAGTGCTTAAAGGAGGTGCTTTTGATGAATACAGGTAGTACATTTGCAATTATCTTAGTATTGTTCATTTTATTAGTCATCGTTGGCTGCGGTGGTTGGTTTACATCTTGTGGCTTCTAAGATTTAAATATGTTTGAGAGAGTTTAATAAAGAGAATTAAATTCTCTCTTTTTTTCTTTTAATATTTTAAATTTATCAAATAATAAAATTGTACTTGCTTTTATAATGTAGTAAAATATTATGGCTTAGGAGACAATCTTATGAAAGAGTTAATTATTAAAGACCTTCATGTAAGTGTTGAAGGAAAAGAAATATTAAAAGGCGTAAACTTAGAAATTCATAGTAAAGAAAATGTTGCTTTACTTGGACCGAATGGACATGGTAAATCAACTTTACTTGCTGTAATAATGGGTAACCCTAAATATCAAGTTACTTCAGGAAGTATTACTCTTGATGGCGAAGATGTTTTAAAAATGAAAGTTGATGAAAGAGCAAAAAAAGGCTTATTTTTAGCTATGCAATATCCTTCAGAAGTTTCAGGAGTGGTAAATGCTGAATTTTTAAAAGCTGCTATTAATTCTAAAAGGGAAACTCCAATTAAATTATTTGAATTTTATCGTCAATTAGAAAGTGCTTCTAAAAAAGTAAATATTCCAATGGAAATGGCTAATAGATTTTTAAATGAAGGCTTTTCAGGTGGTGAAAAAAAACGTAATGAAATATTACAACTTTTATTATTAAAACCTGACTTTGCAATGCTTGATGAAATTGATTCTGGATTAGATGTTGATGCGATAAATGTTGTTGCAAACGCTATTAAAGAACTTGAACAAACTGATATGTCATTTTTGGTTGTTTCTCATTATGCTAGATTATATCAATTAATCCATCCAACTCGCGCAGTGATTATGATTAATGGACGTATTGCTTTAGATGGTGATACATCCTTAATTAAACGAATTGATGAAGAAGGTTATGAATGGATCAAAAAAGAATATGGTATTGAAATTAATAAAGAAGAAGCAGTTATGAACACTGTTTCAATTGGTAGTTGTGCAGTTAAACAAGTTATCAAATAGAAAGTGTAATTATGAAAAGTTTTATTGTAGAAAATCTTCATTATGAATTGAAAAATAATTGCCTTACTATTTATAAAAATCAAAAAGGTAAAATTACTTTTTTCATAGATTCATATTTAGAAGATGAATTAAAAGTTATTGTAGAAGAAAATGTTGAATTAGAGTTTATTGAAATAAATGAAAAAGAAAATTTAAATATTAATTTTGAAATAAATAATAATTCATCTGTTCATTACAATGTTTTCTCTAAAGAAAGTGCTTATTCTGCAACAAGAAAATTTTCTTTAGGCGAAAATGCGTATTTACTTGGTGGATATGCTGATTTTTCTCATGGTAAGAAGAATTTAGATATCGAAGTTAATTTAAATAAAATTCATGCTCAAGTTGATTGGCATTTAGCAAGTTTATCACAAAAAGATGATAAGAAAATTTATAATATTAATTTTTATCATAATGAAAAAGAAACAAAGGCTAGAATGGATAATTATGGAGTTTGTAAAGATACTTCAACCTTAGAATTTTTAGGTGATGCAATTATTAAAAAAGGTGCAAAAAAATCTTCAACAAAACAAAATGCTAAAATAGTAGTTTTTGATGCTTTATGTAAAGCTAAGGCTTCTCCTAAATTATGTATTTATGAAAATGATGTTGAAGCAAGTCATGGGGCTAGTGAAGGACAAATTAA
>FR889404.1:7299-11608 GCA_000432895.1 Firmicutes bacterium CAG:449
TCTATTTAATGTCGCGTGGTATCGATGAAGATAATGCTAAAAGATTAATTACTTTAGGATACTTGAATCCTATTAGTAAATATTTTAGCGATGAAACAATTTGTAACAAAATACATGATTGTATCATTAAGGAGATTTAAATTATGTTAGACGTAGAGAAAATTAGAAAAGATTTTCCTATGCTAAAAAATAAGATGCAGGGAAAAGCTTTAATCTATTTTGATAATGCTGCGACAACTTTTAAACCTCAATGTGTTGTTGATGCATTAAATGAATATTATTTAAACTATACTGCAAATGCACATCGTGGTGATTATGATTTTGCTCATCAAGTAGATGTTAAATATGAAGAAGCAAGAAATAAAGTTGCACAATTTATTAATGCAAATAGTAATGAAGTTGTTTTTACTTCTGGGACTACTATGTCATTAAATATGATTGCACATGGTTTAAAAAATATTACTGAAAATGATGAAATATTAATTACAGAAGCTGAACATGCTTCTAATGTTTTACCTTGGTTTAAACTTTCAGAAAGAACTAATTGTAAAGTCAAATATATTGAATTAGATAGTGAAGGAAGATTAACAACTACAAATTTAAAAAAAGCGTTAAATCCTCATGTGAAAATTGTTTCTTTAGCCCATATTACTAATGTTTTAGGATATTGTTTTGATGTTAAGGAATTTGCAAAAATCATTCATGAAAATGGGGCACTTTTTATTTTAGATGGTGCTCAATCAGTCCCTCATATGAAAATAGATGTTAAAGATTTAGATGTTGATTTTTTAGCATTTTCTGGTCATAAAATGTGCGGACCAACTGGTATTGGCGTTCTATATGGAAAATATCAATTATTAGAAGAATTAGATACAATGATGGTTGGTGGAGGTATGAATTCAAAATTTGATAATTGTGGAGTTATTGGTTATCTTTATCCACCTCAAAAATTCGAAGCTGGTACACAAAATATTGCTGGAGCTATTGGACTAGGAAAAGCAATTGATTATTTAAATTCCATCGGTATGGATAATATTCAAAAATATGAAAAAGAATTGCATGATTACGCTATAAAGAAATTAAATGATGTTGATATAATTCATGTTTATAATAAAAATGCTGATTCAGGAATTATTACTTTCAATGTAAAAAATGTTTTTTCTCAAGATACTGCTTCTTTATTTAATAGCTATGGTATAGCGGTAAGATCTGGGCAGCATTGTGCAAAAATTTTATTAAATAAATTAGGTACTGATGCAACAGTACGAGCTTCATTGTATTTTTACAATACTTTTGAAGAAATTGATGCTTTTGTGGAAGCATGTAAGAAAGGTGGAGATTTTTTAGATGCCTATTTCGATTAATCAAGAGATGATGAGAGAAATCATCATGGACCATTATTCTAATCCAAGAAATTTTAAAGAAGTAGATGATCCTTCTTATAAAACTGTTTATATGGATTCAACTTCTTGTATTGATAAAATCTATGTACAAGCAAAAATTGAAAATGATGTTTTAGTGGATGTTTGTTGGCATGGTGTTGGATGTGCAATTGCTAAGTCTTCAACTTCTATTATGTCAGAATTATTAAAAGGTAAAACTGTTAATGAGGCAAATGAAATTATTAAAAATTATTTAGCGATGATTCATGAAGAAGAATATAATCCTGATTTGTTAGATGAAGCGATTGTTTTTATGAATACTTCTAGACAAGCTGCTCGTATTAAATGTGCGACAATTGGCTGGAATGGAATGAGTCAAATTTTAGAAGGAAAGAAATAATATGGAGAATGAAGAATATAAATATGGTTTTAAAAATGAAGATGTTTCAATTTTAAAAACTGATAAAGGTTTAAATGAAGATATTGTAAGAGAAATTTCAAAATTAAAAAATGAACCTGAATGGATGCTTGAATTCCGTTTAAAATCTCTTAAACATTTTTTAAATACTCCACTTCCTAATTTTGGTCCTTCTTTAAAAGATTTAGATTTTAATTCATATACATATTTTATTAGACCAACTAAAAAAGTAGAAAAAAGTTGGGATGAAGTTCCTGAAACTATTAAAAATACTTTCCAAAAATTAGGTATTCCAGAAGCTGAACAAAAATATTTAGCTGGTGTTTCTACTCAATATGAATCAGAAGTTGTCTATCATAATATGTTAAAAGAAGTTGAAGAAAAAGGTGTTATCTTTTTGGATACTGATACCGCTTTAAAAATGTATCCTGAACTTTTTAAAAAATATTTTAATACTGTTGTTAATTATAAAGATAATAAATTTTCTGCTTTAAATGGAGCAGTTTGGTCTGGAGGATCATTTATTTATGTTCCAAAGGGGGTTAAACTTGAAAAACCTTTACAATCATATTTTAGAATCAATAATGAAAAAATGGGTCAATTTGAAAGAACTTTAATTATTGTTGATGATGGAGCAGATGTTCATTATGTTGAAGGTTGTACCGCCCCAACTTATTCAATGGAATCATTACATGCTGCAGTTGTTGAAATTGTTGTTGGTAAAGGAGCAAGATGTAGATATTCTACTATTCAAAACTGGTCAGATAATATTATTAACTTAGTTACTAAAAGAGCGAAAGTTTTTGATAATGGACTTATGGAATGGATTGATGGAAATATTGGCTCACAATTAAATATGAAATATCCTTGCTGTGTTTTAGCAGGAAATGGAGCTAAAGGAACTTGTATTTCTATCGCGGTTGCAGATAAAAATCAATACCAAGATGCTGGTGCAAAAATGATTCATATGGCGGAAAATACAACTTCTACTATTATTTCTAAATCGATTGTTAAACATGGTGGAATAGCTAATTATCGAGGAAGAGTTTACATTGGACCTAATGCTAATAATTCTAAATCACATGTTGAATGCGATACTTTAATTCTTGATGATTATTCTGCTTCAGATACTATTCCAAGTAATGAAATTAATAATAATACATCTTTTCTTGAACACGAGGCTACTGTTTCAAAAATTAATGAAGATCAATTGTTTTATTTAATGAGTAGAGGTTTATCTGAACAAGAAGCTACTCAAATGATTGTTATGGGTTTTATTGAACCATTTTCTAAAGAACTTCCGATGGAATATGCGGTTGAATTAAATCGATTAATTAAAATGGATATGGAAGGAAGTATTGGATAATGGATTATGATGTTATTGTCGTAGGTGGTGGACATGCTGGAATGGAAGCTAGCATGGCTAGTGCTCATATGGGGTGTAAAACACTTTTAATTACTCTTAATTTCAAAAAGATGTCAAATATGCCTTGTAATCCTTCTATTGGTGGCTCGGCTAAAGGAATTGTTGTTAGAGAAGTAGATGCATTAGGTGGTATGATGGGTAAAGGTGCTGATAAAGGTGCTTTACAAATTAAAATGCTTAATACTGGTAAAGGTCCAGGAGTGCAATGCTTAAGAGCTCAAGAAGATAAATTAGATTATCCATCTATTATGCAAGATTTTGCTTTTCATACAGAAAATTTAACAATTATTGAAGGCATGGTAAGTGATATTTTACATGATGATAAAAAAGTTTATGGAGTTAAAGTTGGTGATAAAGAAATCACTTCTGAATGTGTAGTTTTAACTACTGGTACATATATGGAAGCGACTGTTTTAGTTGGACATAATGCTTTTGATAAAGGGCCAGATGGAGAAAAATCTACTCATGGATTATCGCCAAAATTACAAGAAATGGGTATTAAAATTTTACGTTTAAAAACTGGTACTCCTCAAAGAATTAAAGCTTCTTCGATTGATTATGATGAATTAATTCCTCAATATGGAATGGAAGGAAATCTTAATTTTTCTTATGAGAATGAAAATGTGTTTCCTTTAGATAAACAAATACCATGTTATTTAACTTATACAAATGAAAAAACACATCAAATTATTCGTGATAATTTAAAAGAATGTGCTTTATATGGTGGACTTGTTACTGGCGTAGGACCTCGATATTGTCCTTCCATTGAAGATAAAATAGTTCGTTTTGCCGATAAAGAAAGACATCAATTATTTTTAGAACCAGAATCTATTCATAATGATTCAATATATTTGCAAGGTTTTTCTACTTCAATGCCTGAAAATATTCAATTAGAAATGGTTCATTCTTTAAAAGGACTTGAACATGCAGAAATTTTAAAATATGCATACGCTATTGAATATGATGCAATTTATCCTACTCAGTTTGATGCGACTTTAATGGTAAAAAAATGGCCTGGACTTTATTGTGGAGGTCAAATTTGTGGTACTTCTGGATATGAAGAAGCAGCTGGACTTGGCTTAA
>FR889404.1:11635-19914 GCA_000432895.1 Firmicutes bacterium CAG:449
ATGGCAGGCATTAATGCTGCTTTAAAAGTGAAAAAACAAGAACCATTAATTCTTTCACGTGATGAAGCATATATTGGTGTAATGATTGATGATTTAATTAATAAAGGAACAAATGAACCTTATCGTTTACTTTCTTCTAGAGCGGAATTTCGTTTGCTAATGAGACATGATAATGCTGATATGCGTTTATATAAACATGGTCATCGTGTTGGCTTAATTAGTGATGAAAAATATCAAAAATTTTTAGATAAATGTGCTTTAATTGATGAAAATATCGAAATTTTAAAAAATACGATTTTATCGGGTAATCAAACTATGGTTGAAGAAATGTCTTTGTTAGGTATTGAAAATTTTAAAGGTGGTGTCTCGGCTTTAAATTTACTTAAAAGACCTGGTATTTCTTATGAGATGATAAAAAAGTATGCACCTGTAAAAGAAGGTTTATCAATAACTGGCATTGAACAATTAGAAATCATGGTTAAATATGAGGGTTACATTGAAAAAGAAAAAAAAGAAGCTGAAAAATTAAGAAAACTTGATTTATTAAAAATTCCAAGAGGAATTAATTATCATAATGTTAATGGTTTAGCTTTAGAAGCTAGAAGTAAATTACAAGATGTTGATCCTTTAACCATTGGTCAAGCTTCAAGAATTTCTGGTGTTAATCCTGCTGATATTGCTCAATTGTTAATTTATATTAAAAAGGAAAAAAATAATGACTAAAGAAGCGTTTTATTTAGCATGTGAAAAAAATAATTTGTATTTATCTGAGATTCAAAAAAAACAATTATATACATATTTTGAATTATTAGTTGAAACAAATAAGGTTATGAATTTAACAGGTATTGTAGAAGAAAATGAAGTCTATGAAAAACATTTTTATGATTCGTTATTGTTTTCTTTCTGTTTACCTCTTGAAGATAAAAGCTTAGTTGATGTAGGTACTGGAGCGGGGTTTCCTGGATTAGTACTTGCAATTTGTTATCCTTTATTAAAAGTAAGTTTAGTAGAACCATTAACAAAAAGATGTAATTTTTTAAATAAAGTTATTAATGAATTAGAATTAACTAATGTTGAGGTAATTAACTCAAGAAGTGAAGATTTATCTTCTTTAAGAGAAAAATTTGATTATGCTACCGCTAGAGCAGTTGCTAGATTAAATATTTTATGTGAAATTATTGCTCCTTTATTAAAGGTAAACGGAACTTTTATTGCTTTAAAAGGTAAACAAGGTGAAGAAGAATTGTTAGAGGCTAGTAACGCTTTAAAAAAACTAAATTTATCAATTGATAAAATTCAAAAAGTTAATTTGTTAACAGATAATGATGAAAGAATTAATATCTTTTTAAAACTCGATCAAAAGATTGATGCAAAATATCCTCGTAATTTTTCACAAATAAAAAAGAAACCTTTATAAATTTATTCTAAAAAGAACTTTTATTTCATTTATTTAAATGGTGAAATATGAAAAAAGTTCTTTTTTATTTAGCTTTAATTCAAGTTGTTAATCCTAATGTTACTTTAAAAAATGAGTATTCAAGTAGAAGCTATATTGTTTTAGATGGTCATAGTGGAGAAATCTTAGAAGGGAAAGATTATCATTTAAAAAGAAGTGTAGCTTCAATTTCTAAAATTATGACAGCTATTATTGCTCTTGAAAGTGATAAATTGTTTTATGTTTATACAGTTAAAGAAGATGTTATTAATGTAGAAGGAAGTTCGGTTTACTTAAAGTTAAATGAACAATATCGCTTAATTGATTTAGTATATGGATTAATGCTAAGAAGTGGAAATGATGCTGCGTATGCAATTAGTTCTTTTATTTATAATGATAATGATAAATTTATTTTAAAAATGAATGAAAAAGCCAAAGAAATTGGCATGAAAAATACTTTTTTTAATAATCCATGTGGTTTAGATATTGATGATGAAGGTAATATTTCAACTTCTTATGATATGGCTTTATTAATGAAATATTGTTTAAAAAATAAATTATTTAATGAAGTGATTTCTACAAAAGAATATCGCTTTAATGGACATGTTTATGTTAATAAAAATAAATTATTAAAAAATTATGAATATCTTTTAGGTGGTAAAACTGGTTTTACTCATAAAGCAAGAAGAACATTGGTAACTGCAGCAGAAAAAGATAATCAAAAATTAATTGTAGTAACCCTTGATTGTGGAAATGATTTTGCTTTTCATAAAGAATTATATGAAAGTTATTTTTCTAAATATCAATATATTGTCTTTTTAAATGAAGGATTAAATTATTTTGATGAATATGTTTTTATGACTGATAGATTAATTGGCATGAGAATTGATAAAAAAGTTGCGTTAAAAGGAACGAAAAAATATTATATAAATATTTATACTCATAAACTAAAAATTTCATTTGTTGATAAACAAAATATTGAATATTTTGGAGGAGAATTTGAATCAGTTAAATTTAATATTCGGTAAAAGTATATCGAACGTTCGGTAAAAAAATACCTAATTATCATAAAGAAAACATTATAAGAATTATGAAAGTAAGTAAAATAATTATAGTATATAGTTAGTCATAGCTAACTATACTACTTTTTTTGTCATTTTTCAACTTTTTTTTGAAAAAGTGCAAGAAAAATTTTTGTTTTAAACTTATAAAAATTATATAATTATATAGTAATTAAATGGAGGCCAAATATAATATGAAAACAAACAAAGAACTGTTTGATGAACTTGGTGAATTTATTGAATCAAAAAAATGTGATCCGGCAGAATTAATTGCTATATTACATAGAGCTCAACACATTTTTGGTTATTTACCAATGGAAGTACAACAATTTATTGCAGATAAACTAGGTATAAATGTTTCGAAAGTTTATGGTGTAGTAACATTTTATTCTTTCTTTACAATGGTTCCAAAGGGAAAATATGTTATTAACATTTGCTTAGGTACTGCTTGCTTTGTTAGAGGTTCAGATAAACTTTTAGCAAAAGTAGAAGAAATTTTAAAAATTAAAAATGGTGAAACAACTCCAGATGGTAAATTTACTGTTACATCTTTACGTTGTGTTGGTGCATGTGGACTTGCCCCAGTTATGCAAATTAATGGTAAAACATATGGTAATTTAAAGCCAGAAGATGTTGAAGGCATTTTAGCACAATATTAGGAGAAAGAAAATGTGTAAGATTAATTCAAAAGAAGATTTATTAAAAGTTTATGATAATGTAAAAGATGTTCTTTCTTTACGTACTGTTGAAAAAGATGTTTCAGAAAAATATCATATTTCTGTTTGTGGAGGTACTGGTTGTACTTCTTCAAATTCTCTTGAAATAGTTGAAGCTTTACATCATTGGGCAAAAGAATGCGGTGTTGAAGATAAAGTTGAAATTTCAATTACAGGTTGTTTTGGTTTTTGCGAAAGAGGACCAATTGTTAAAGTTTTCCCAGATCATACTTTTTATACAAAAGTAAAAGTTTCAGATGCTGAAAAAATTATCAAAGATCATATTGTTAACCACGAAGTTGTACATTCATTATTATATAAAGACTCTAATGGAAATACTGTTAATAAACAAGATAATATCAATTTCTATCAAAAACAACATCGTATTGCATTAAGAAATTGTGGGTTAATTAATCCAGAAATTATTGCTGAAACAATTGCCGCTAAAGGATATCAAGCTCTTGCTAAAGCTTTATTTGAAATGACTCCAGATCAAGTTATTGATGAAGTAATTAAGTCTGGTTTAAGAGGTAGAGGTGGAGCAGGTTTCCCAACTGGACAAAAATGGAAATTTGCTAAAGCCTCTGTAGCAAATAAAAAATATATTATTTGTAATGCTGATGAAGGAGATCCAGGTGCTTTTATGGATCGTTCAATTCTTGAAGGAGATCCTCATTCAGTTTTAGAATCAATGGCTATTGCTGGATATGCGGCTATTGCTGGATATGCAATTGGAGCTGATGAAGGCGAAATTTATATTCGTGCTGAATATCCTTTGGCAGTTCATCGTCTTGAAATAGCAATTAAACAAGCTACTGAAATGGGACTTTTAGGTAAGAATATTATGGGTACTGATTTCTCATTTAATATCAATATTAAATATGGAGCAGGAGCTTTTGTTTGTGGAGAAGAAACTGCTTTAATTCATTCTATTGAAGGTAATAGAGGTGAACCAACATTAAAACCTCCATTCCCAGCTGTTAAAGGCTTATTTGGTAAACCAACTAATGTTAATAATGTTGAAACTTGGGCCAATATACCAGTTATTATTCTTGATGGTGGAGAAGAATTCGCAAAGATTGGTACAGAAAGATCAAAAGGAACAAAAGTCTTTGCTCTTGCAGGAAAAATTAATAATGTAGGACTTGTAGAAGTTCCAATGGGAACAACTTTAAGAGAAATTATTTATGATATCGGTGGTGGTATTAAAAATGGTAAAAAATTTAAAGCTGTTCAAACAGGTGGACCATCTGGTGGATGTTTAACTGAAAAAGATCTTGATACACCTATTGATTATGATAACCTTGTTCAAAAAGGATCAATGATGGGTAGTGGTGGTATGATTGTCTTAGATGAAGACGATTGTATGGTTAATATCGCTAAATTCTATCTTGAATTTACTGTTGAAGAATCATGTGGAAAGTGTTCACCATGTCGAGTTGGTAATAGAAGAATGCTTGAAATTTTAAATAGAATTACAGAAGGTTTAGGCGCTCTTGATGATTTAAAAGAATTAGAAGATCTAGCAAATGTTATTAAAGATTCATCTTTATGTGCATTAGGTCAATCGGCACCAAATCCAGTTTTATCAACTTTAGCAGGATTTAAAGATGAATATATTGCTCACGTTGTTGATAAACGTTGTCCAGCAGGATCATGCAAGAATTTAATTAATTATGAAATTCTTGCAGAAAAATGTATGGGATGTGGATTATGTGCTAGAAACTGCCCAGTTGGAGCAATCAGCAAAACTGATATGCCAGCTAAAAATCCAAGAATGTTTGCTTATGCAATTGATACTACAAAATGTATTAAATGTGGAGCATGTATATCAAATTGTCACTTTAAGGCAATTATTAAATAATAGGGAGGAAATATATAATGTTAGTTAATATTAAAATTAATGGAAAACAAATTCAAGAAGATTCCTCTTTAACTATTCTTCAAGTAGCAAAAAAACATGGAATTAATATTCCAACTCTTTGCTATATGTTTCACGAAGAATCAAATTTAGAACATAAACCAGCTTCTTGTAGAGTTTGTATTGTCGAAGTTAAAGGTAAAAGAAATTTATTACCAGCTTGTGCTACTCAAATTTATGAAGGTATGGAAGTCGAAACACATAATTTACGTGTTTTAAATGCAAGAAGAACTATTGTTGAATTATTATTATCAAATCATCCAAATGATTGCTTATATTGCGCTAAAAGCGGAAAATGTACTTTACAATCTTTAGCTACTGAATTAGGTATTAAAAGAAATAGATTTGGAAATACTTTATCTCAAAAAAATGAAACTGTTAAATATAATGGCATTTTAAAGAATGCTTCTAAATGTGTTTTATGTACTAGATGTGTTTCAGTTTGTAAAGAAGTGCAAAGTATTGGAGCTATTTCTTCTACGATGAGAGGATTTAATACAGTTATTTCTACTCCTCATAAATGTGTTTCTTGTGGACAATGTATTCAAGTTTGTCCAACTGGTGCTTTATTACAAGCAGATGATACTTTTGAAGTAGAAAGAGCCTTAATGGATCCAAATAAATATGTTGTTATGAATACTGCTCCAGCTTGTAGAGTGGCTTTAGGTGATGAATTTAATATGCCTGCAGGCACTGATGTCACTGGAAAGATGGTTGCATCTTTAAAATTAATGGGATTTGATAAAGTTTTTGATACTAACTTTGGTGCGGATTTAACTATTATGGAAGAAGCAACAGAATTCTTAGGTCGATTAAAATCAAAAGAAAATCTTCCATTAATTACTTCTTGTTGCCCAGGTTGGGTTAAATTTATTGAATATAATTATCCAAATTTATTAAATCATTTATCATCTTGTGATTCACCAATGGAAATGATGGGATCATTAATTAAAACATATTTTGCAGAAAAGAATAATATCGATCCAAAAAATATTGTTGTTGTTTCCTTAATGCCATGCTTAGCTAAAAAACGCGAAGCTAATAGACAAGAACTTTCTCATAATGGATTACAAAATATTGATTATTCATTAACTGTAAAAGAATATGCAGAGATGTTAAAGCGCCATGCAATTGATTTTGCTACATTAGAAGATGCTCAATATGATAAGTTAATGGGTGAATCTACTGGTGCAGCAGATATTTTTGCTAATACTGGTGGAGTTATTGAAGCAGTTGCTAGAACTGCAAGTAAAGTTTTGACAGGTGAAGTAAAAGATGTTAATTTTACTGCTGTTAGAGGTTTATCTGGAATCAGAGAAGCAAATGTTCAAATTAATGATATAACAATTAGATTATGTATTGCTTCTGGGTTATCTAATGCTAGAAAAATATTAGAAATGATTAAAAAAGGTGAAGCTAATTATGATGCAATTGAAATTATGGCTTGCCCAGGTGGTTGCGTTAATGGTGGAGGTCAACCAATTAGACTAGATATGGAACAAGTTGATGTCATTAAAGCACGTCAAAAAGGTATCTATGAAATTGATAAACATAAATCAAAACGTATTTCATGTGATAATGAAGAAATTAAACAACTTTACAAAGATTATTTAGGTGAACCAAATTCTCATAAAGCTCATGAATTACTTCATACTCATTATCACGATTCTTCAAAAGAACAATAAGATTTAGGACCATTCAATGGTCCTTTTTAGGTGGTTTAATATGAAAAAAATATTAGCAATAGGCAATAGTTTTGCCGATGATTCATTTGAATATTTATCTAGAATTGATCACGATATAATAATTGGAGTTTTGTATATAGGTGGATGTAGTTTAAAAATGCATCGAGATAATTTAGAAAATAATAAAAGTTTATATACTTATCGTAAAGATGTTGGATATGGTCTTGTAAGTAAAGATAATGTTAAAATGACTGAGGCTTTACTTGATGAAAAATGGGATATTATAACTTTTCAACAGGCTTCTTATGATAGTGGAAATCTTTATTCTTATAACGAAGATTTAGATTATTTATTATTAAATGTTAGAAAAATTGTAGGTGAAAAAGTTAAATTTTACTGGTTAATGACTTGGGCATATGATGTTGATAGCAATCATGAAGGATTTAAATTATATCATAATAATCAACAAGAAATGTATGAATCTATTTTAAAATGTATTGATTTAATTAAAAATAAATTTTTTGATATTTTATATGTTGGAAAAATTATTCAAATAGCTAGAGAAAATAAAATCACTAATCTAACAAGAGATTCTTATCATTTAAGTTTAGATATTGGTAGATTTATCGCTTCATTATACATATATAAAAATTTAATTAATAAAAATATTGATAATATTAAATATTATCCAACTTCTATTAGTAATGATGAATTTATAAAAATTAAAGAATTGATAAAAGATAACTAACATATATTTTAATATGAATAAAATATGGGTTAGTATTTCATTATTATGTTTATTTTATGGATTATTTACTGGAAGATTTCAAGAGATTTCTAATGCAATTTTAGCTTTGCCAGAAGAAGGTTTAAAACTAACTGTAACATTAGTTTTTTCAGCTTGTTTTTGGAATGGCATTATGAATATTATGTATGAAAGTGGCTTTATTAATTTAATTGCAATTGCTTTAAGTCCATTACTTAATTTAATTATGCCAACTTTAAAAGATGAAAAAGCAAAAAAATATATTTCTATGAATATTGCTGCGAATATGTTTGGTCTAGGCTTTGCTGCAACACCAGCAGGATTAAATGGGATTAAAAGGTTACAAGAAATATCTCCTGAAAAAGATAAAACTGTTGCTAGTAATGATATGGTAACATTTTTAATTTTAAATACGGCTGGAGTAACTTTAATTCCAACTACAGTTATCGCAATTAGACAATCTTATGGAAGTAGTAATCCTACAGATTTTATGCTTTTAGGTATTGTTGGTACAATATGTTCATGTATAGCAGGTTTATTAGTGGATAGATTATATAGAAAAATGAATCGATAAATTTTTATTATTTATAAATAAAATAAATAATGTATAATAAAATCAGAATAGGAAATTAAAATTATGATTTTTGCATTAAGACAATTTGATAAAACATTATTAAAATTTGAACACTATTTTC
>FR889405.1 GCA_000432895.1 Firmicutes bacterium CAG:449
ATTAAAGACTTTTCTAGTTACGAAATTTTAATAAATAAAGATGCAACAATTCAAAAAACAGTTGTTGAAGTGTTAAATGCTAATTGGACAAAACTAGTTTAAATGATTAAGTGAAGACAAGTAATCAATAAAAAAATTGTTTTCAAGAAAGGAAAGATAATGAAAAAAGAATACAATATACCAAAATTTGAAGAAATGGTAATTGACTTTAATGAAATAATTTTAACTTCCGGTTATCAAATTAAAGATTCATTACCAATGGGAGGTGAGATAGATGAAACAATCTAGTGTTATTAAAAAATTATTTTTAAGTACAACATTATTAGGTGCAATGATGATTGTTCCGCATGCAATGCAATCTGACCTCAATGAAAATGCAGTAGATATGCTTCAACCAGCTGGGGGTGTACAATTAAAAAGCATTCGTAAAGAGGCATCATCTGACATTCAAATGTCAGAAACATATGTGCAATCTGCAGTAGTTGAAGGAGCAAATTATTTAAGATTTGTTACTGCTGTTAAATTAACAGATACAATGGAATCAATTGTTTATCATCGTTCTATTACAGGAATGAGTGATGCGACAAAAAATGTTGATATTTTTTATAGATCTATTGAATCAGGTGGAAGTACATATTATTATGATGGAACCAATTTAGTAACTGAAAAGCAAGATAATGGTTTC
>FR889406.1:0-514 GCA_000432895.1 Firmicutes bacterium CAG:449
CTTCTTCTCGCATTATGCGCGCATACATGCGCGTGCATGCATGTACATTTTATATATTATTAATTACTAAATATATAAAAACTACCCTAACTGAATTTTTAAAAAGTAACCATTTTAAAATATAATTGCTACATAAACATCTTAAGAAGGTTTACCAAATGAATTCTAGTACATTTTCTTCTATGTTTTAAATTAATTTGTAAATATCATGATGCAAGTTACTGATACTTATCAAAAATGGCAGATTGGTATTGCTCACACTTTATCCATGCATAAAGGTTATACTAATATTTCTAATGGTCCTGCTGAAGGTGCTAATAATCTAATTAGCAATATTCTTCAGTCGTTTTTGCTTGTCATAATTTTCCCACTTTAGAAAAAGAGCTTTGCTTATTTTGAGAAATGATTAATTCCATGTTAAAAGGATACGTTTTCACGTACCCCTTTTGTCTTTCTTTGACCCCATAACTTTTAAGAGTTTTTTTGGTATTTATTTTTTTAAAACCACACTTTA
>FR889406.1:541-12089 GCA_000432895.1 Firmicutes bacterium CAG:449
TTATTTAAAAGAGTCACAAAAAAAGAGGATGTAAGCACCCAATTTTGCTTTTTAACATCCTCTATTAAGATTATTTTAAAATTATTTAACCCAAGTAACTAATGCTGTAGGTGCATTGTCGCCTTTACGAATACCTGTTTTTAAAACAGAAGTATATCCGCCATTACGTTCTTTATAAGAAGGAGCAATTTCATCAAATAATTTTTTAAGAGCAGTGACATCTCCAGCTTGTTCATTTCTAATGATAGCTGCTGCTAAACGACGAGAATTTAAGTCACCTTTCTTGCCATATGTTACTAATCTATCAGCAAGTTTTGATAATTCTTTAGCAGTTGCTAAAGTAGTTTCAACTTTGCCATATTGAATTAAATCAGTAACTAAATTTCTTAATAATGATTTGTTCTTACTTGCAGTAAAGCCAGTTTTAAAACGTACACCGCCTTTACCATGAACATTTTTACGTCCTGTAGTACCCATTTGGCCTCCTATTATTCATATTCTCTAAAGCCAAGGCCAATTGCTTGTAATTTTTCCTTAACTTCTTTGAGAGACTTTTTACCAAGATTTTTGACTTTCATCATGTCTTCTTCAGTCTTTTGTGTTAATTCCATAACTGTTGCGATTGATGCTCTCTTCAAGCAGTTATAAGAACGTACAGAAAGATCGAGTTCATCGATTGTCATATCTTGATATTTATTCTTAGGTTCTTCAACTTTATCAGCTAATACATCAGTTGATTGAGCAATTTCTGTTAATCCAACAAATAACTCAAAATGAGAAACTAAAATCTTTGCTGCAAGTGAAATAGCTTCTTGAGGAAGCATAGAACCATTTGTGGTAATTTCCATATCTAAACGATCATAAGATGTTTTTTGTCCAACACGAGATGCTTGTACATCATATTGTACTTTCGTAATTGGAGAATAATTAGAATCTGTTGGAATCATACCAATTGGGAAATTTTTGTTTTTATTTCCCTCAGCAGTAACATAACCTCTGCCATTTCTAGCATAGATTGTCATAACTAAATGACCTTCTTCATTTAAATTAGCTAAAACAAGGTCTTCATTTATAACTTTAACACCTGCTGGACATTGAATATCACCAGCTTTAACAACAGCTGGTCCTTTAATATCGACATATAATTTGTGTGTTGCTTCTGAATCTTCATCAATTTTTAAAACTAATTGTTTTAAATTAAGAATGATTTCAGTAACGTCTTCTTTGATACCATCAAGTGAAGAGAACTCATGACGAGCTCCTTCGACTTCAATAGCAAATACGCTAGCACCTGGAAGAGAAGATAATAATACTCTTCTTAAAGCGTTACCAAGAGTTGTACCAAATCCACGCTCGAGTGGTTCAATTGAGAATTTTCCAACATTTGTTTCTACATCATATGTAGCAATGTTGAATTCTGGTTTTTCAAATTTTTTCATTGATTTTCCTCCCTGGTTCATTTGAATTTTTGAAAATTTATTTTACTTCAAATTCGCCATACTAACCACGTGGGCGTTTTGGTGGACGACAACCATTATGTGGAATAGGTGTCGTATCAGTAATTGTTTGAATTTGTAAACCAGCTGCTTGTAAACTTCTTAAAGCTGATTCACGTCCAGGACCAGGTCCTTTAACATCAACATCAACCGCAGTTAAACCTTGATCAACAGCGACTTTAGCGCATGCTTCAGCTGCTTGTTGAGCGGCGAAAGGTGTAGATTTTTTAGCACCTTTATAACCCATTGCACCAGCAGAAGACCAAGCAATTACATTACCTGCTTCGTCTGAAATTGTAACAATTGTGTTATTGAAAGTTGAGTGAATGTGTGCAACACCTTTAGTAAAAGCTCTTTTAACTTTTTTCTTACGAGGAGCTGCTGCTTTTTTATTTGCTGCCATAAATCATATCTCCTTTCTACATTAAGCGGTTGCTTTTTTCTTATTAGCAATCGTTTTCTTTGGTCCTTTTCTTGTACGAGCATTATTTTTTGTTCTTTGTCCGCGTACAGGAAGACCTTTTCTATGGCGGATACCTCTATAGCATCCGATTTCTTGAAGACGCTTAATATTCATTGAGACTTCTCTTCTTAAGTCACCTTCAACTTTAATTTTACTAATTTCGCTTCTAATAGCTGTTAGTTGTTCTTCACTTAAATTTTTAACTCTGATATCTTCAGAAATTCCACAAGCTGCTAAAACTTTTTTAGCAATTGATGGGCCGATACCATAAATATAAGTTAAAGATACGACTACACGCTTATCATTTGGTATATCTACACCAACAATACGTGCCATTTTTCATTTCCTCCTAAAATTAACCTTGTCTTTGTTTGTGCTTTGGATTAACACAAATGACCATAACTTTGCCATTTCTTTTAATAACTTTGCACTTGTCACAAATTGGTTTTACTGAAGGTCTTACTTTCATAATAAATTCCTCCTAATTTGATACATTACTTGTATCTAAATGTAATTCTGCCATGTGTTAAATCATAAGGCGATATTGCTACCGTAACTTTATCACCTGGTAAAATGCGAATGTAATTCATGCGGATTTTACCAGAAACATTGGCAAGCATCACGATACCGTTTTCTAACTTTACTTTAAACATAGTATTAGGTAAAGTTTCAACAACTACCGCCTCAACTTCAATGACATCTTCTTTAGCCATCCACTAATCTCCTTTATTAAAGTTTTGTGAGGATTTCATAACCCTCTTTTGTTATCACGATTGTATTTTCGTGGTGGCATGCTAATTTACCATCACTCGTCTTCGCAGTCCATCCATCACTAGTAATATAGCAATCTTTTTTCCCTTGAAGAACCATCGGTTCAATCGCTAACGTCATACCTTCTTTTAAAATTGGTCCATGTCCTGGTTCACCATAATTTGGAATAGCAGGATCTTCATGCATTTCTCTACCAATTCCATGTCCAGTGAATTCTCTAACTATTGAATAACCATTACTTTCAGCATATTTTTGTATTGCTGATGAGATGTCAGATAAGTGATTACCTGGTTTAGCCATTTTTAAGCCTTCAAGCAAGCATTCTTCAGTAACTCTAACCAAGCGGTCTGTTTCTGAAGAAACTTTTCCAACTCTAAATGTTCTACAAGCATCACCATTATATCCTTGATATGTTGCAACAACATCGCATGAAACAATATCGCCTTCTTTTAAGCGTTTGTTATTTGGAATACCATGCACAATAACATCATTAACCGATGTACAAATTGCAGCAGGATATCCTTCATAACCTTTTGAAGCTGGAATTGCTCCAGCGTCACGAATAACTTTTTCTGCTCTATCACAGATTTCTTTAGTTGTGACGCCAGGAACAATAATTTTTTCTAATTCTTCAAATACTTTAGCGACAATTCTACCTGCTTCACGCATCAATGAAATTTCTCTTTGTGATTTGATAATTATCATTTGTCTATTTGCCTTCAAGAATATTTGTTATATCATTAAAGACATCATCAATGCTTTGTAAACCATTAACTTCTTTTAACAAACCTTCTTTTGCATAATAATCAATAAGAGGTTTAGTTTGATTTTCATAAGCATCTAAACGTACCTTTAATGCTTCTTCTGTATCATCAGGTCTTTGAATTAAAGTTTCACCACAAGAGTCACATACATCATCAACTAAAGGTTTTTTAGTGACAACATGATATGAATTCCCGCAGTTTTTACAAACTCTTCTTCCAGAAATTCTACTAATTAATACAGAAGGATCACAAGCTAAGTTAATTACAACATTAACTTCTCTTGCAATATCTTTTGTTAAAACCTTCAAAGCTTCTGCTTGAGCAATTGTTCTAGGGAAGCCATCAAGTAAATAACCATTTTTACAATCAGGTTTAGAAAGTCTTTCTTTAACTAAACCGATTGTTACTTCATCAGGAACTAACATTCCTTTTTTGATATATGATTCTGCTAATAAACCTAATTCAGTTTTATTAGCAATTGCTGTTCTAAACATGTCACCTGTAGAAATGTGAGGGACTTTATAACGAGCAAGAATTTTTTCAGATTGAGTACCTTTACCAGCTCCTGGAGGTCCCATAATAATCATATTATGCATTATTAATATCTCCTAAATAACATTTGCGTGTTCATTTGAAGCAAGTAAACCATCAATTTGACTCATTGTTTCAAGAGCAACACCGACAACAATAATCATACCTGTTCCACCCAATGCAAGTGATTGAGGAACAACATTACAAAGTGTTAAGACTACTGGTAAAGCAGCAATTAATGTTAAAGCTGTCGCACCAATAAAAGTAACACGATTTAATACTTTTTGAATATATCTTTGTGTTTCATTTCCTGGTCTAATACCTGGAATATATGAACCACTCTTTTGGAAATCATCCGCAAGTCTTTCTGGGTTAATTGTTAAGTTAGAATAGAAGAACGAGAATGCAAAGGTAAGAACAATATAAATTATTAATCCCCAAGGCATATACCATGTTCCACCATTGAACCAAGGCATTTTAACTAACGCAGAATTAGTAAATATTTGAGTAATCGTATCAGTAACTTCATTTGTATTAGTTACTGCGAATCCTATAATAACAGCTGGTGCCATCATTAATGAGGAAGCAAAGATAACAGGGATAACTCCGGCACTATTAATCTTAATAGGAAGGAATGATGTGTTATTAACTTTTGCATTTAAAGCGCCACCTTTATTAGAATGTTGAACTGGAATCTTTCTAATAGATTTTTCAACAAAAGCAACGAATAAGATAATTACTAGATATGCCAGTATATAAAGTAAGACTTTGACTGCACCTTGAATAATTAAGGCTTCATCACCAGTTGCAAGTTCAGTTCCAAAGAAATATGCAAGTGCGCTATAGATTTGTGTAGGTAAAGAAGCAATAATTCCAACGAAAATAATCATTGAAACACCATTTCCGATACCTTTAGAAGTAATTTGGTCAGCCATCCACATTACTAACATTGACCCAGCAATCAAGAATATAACAATTTTTGCATATCCTAAAAAGCTTGTATCATTTAGAGTTATTGATGATGAGTTTTGCATTGTAACGGTTATACCATATGCTTGAACCGCACCAAGAACTAGTGTTAAATAACGAGTAGCCATTTCGATTTTTTTTCGACCTGTTTGACCTTGTTTAGATAACTCAGTCAAAGCAGGAAGAACATCCATCGACAATAATTGAATAATAATTGATGAAGTAATATATGGAGATACCCCCAAAGCAAACAATGAGAAGTTTTGTAAAGCACCACCACCCATTAAATTCATCAAAGCAAGGACATTTGTTGTGTCCATTGCATCTTTAGAAATCGTAACACCAGGAACAGAAATAGACGCACCAATTCTAAAGATCAATATTATTCCAAGAGTAAATAGAATACGATCACGAATATCTTTATTTTTAAATATGGCTACGAGTTTCTTCATATTAGAGAACCTCTATGCTACCACCAGCAGCTTTAATTGCTTCTTCTGCAGATTTAGAAAACTTATTAGCGCAAACAGTTAAGTTACGTTCTAATTTTCCATTTCCTAATATTTTAACTCCACCATTTTTTTCTTTTGAAACTAAACCAGCTTCAATTAAAAGAGTTGGAGTAACTTTTGTGCCATCTTCAAACTTGTTTAAATCGCTAACATTAACAATAGCGTATTCAACAGTAGTGAAATTGTGGAATCCTCTTTTTGGAAGTCTTCTATATAATGGGTTTTGTCCACCTTCAAATCCAAGACGAACTCCGCCACCACTTCTAGATTTTTGACCTTTGACACCAGATCCACCATTTTTTCCTTTTCCAGAGCCTAATCCACGGCATTTTCTTTTAGCAACATATCTTGCTCCAGAAGTAAAAGTTAATTCATTAAGTTTCATAATGAGTTACCTCCTATTTACGAATCGCTTCAACTTGAGCGACTGTTTTCATTGAATTAAGGCCATTAACAGTTGCACGAATACAATTGATTGGTGTTCTTGAACCATAGACCTTTGAGAAAATATTCTTAATACCAGCAAGTTCTAATACAGCACGAACTGGACCACCAGCGATGATACCAGTACCTTCTTTAGCAGGTTTTAAGTATACTTTTGATGCTGAATATTCACCCATAACATCATGTGGGACTGTACCACCTTTAACAATGTTGATGTGATACATATTATTTTTAGCAGCTGCTAATGCTTTTTTAATTGCTTCTGGGACTTCACCAGCTTTTCCAGTTCCGAAACCGAAATTACCTTTTCCATCACCGATAACAATTAAAGCAGAGAAACGCATGTGACGTCCACCTTTAACAGTTTTAGAAACACGGTTGATAGCAACAACTCTTTCTTCATATTGTTTTTCTTCACGTTTAGGAGCGTTTTTATTAAATTTACGTGGTCCTTTTCCGTTAGTCTTTTTTCCTCTAGGAGCTTTTTGCTCAGGAGCTTTTTCCGCTACTTCTTCAGTAACTACAACTTTTTCTTCTGCCATTTTACTATCCTCCTAGAATTTTAAGCCTGCTTCACGAGCAGCTTGTGCTAATGCTTCAATACGTCCATGGTAAACATAGCCAGAACGATCGAATACAACAGTAGTAATTCCTGCTTCAAGAGCAGCTTTAGCAACAGCTTCGCCAACTTTCTTAGCAGCTTCGATATTACCACCATTACTTAATTTTAATTGAAGTGATGATGCAGATGCAAGTGTTACACCTTTAACATCATCAATAATTTGTGCATGAATATGCTTATTTGAACGATATACACTCAAACGTGGGCAATCAGCAGTGCCAGAGATTTTCTTTCTTACACGTAAGTGACGTCTGACACGACTTACATTTTTAGATTCCTTATTAATCATAGTTCTTATTTCTCCTTATTTGAGCAAATTACTACTTCTTACCAGCACGTTTTCCTTCTTTACGGAGGATAACTTCATTTTCGTACTTAATACCTTTACCTAAGTAAGGTTCAGGTTCACGAACCGCTCTGATTTCAGCAGCCATTTGGCCAACTTTTTGTTTATCGATACCTAAAACTTCAATACCTTGAGTTTTATTTGATCCAACAGAATTTTCAAATACTTTGTATTCTACTCCATCAACTGGTTCAATTAATACTTCGTGGGAATAACCCATATTTAAAACTAAAGTTTTACCTCTCATCGCAGCACGATATCCGATACCATTGATGAGTAATTTTTTAGAAAATCCTTCAGAAACACCATGGACCATATTTGCAAGTAATGCTCTTGTAGTACCATGTAATGTTTTCATTTCTTTTGTATCGTTAGGTCTAACAACTGTTAAGTGTTGTCCATCAATTTCATATGTGAAACTTGGATTAAATTCACGACTTAATTCGCCTTTAGGACCTTTACAAGTAACTTTTGAGCCATCAATTGTTACTGTAACATTTGTAGGAAGAACGATGACTTTTTTACCAATACGTGACATAAATTAGCCTCCTCCTTACCAAACATATGCGACAACTTCGCCACCGATTTTTGCTTTACGAGCATTTGCATCAGTCATTAAACCTTGTGAAGTTGAAATTAATGCAATACCTAAGCCATTTAAAACACGTGGAAGTTTATCAGCTGAAGCGTGAACACGTAAACCTGGTTTTGAAATTCTCTTTAAACCAGTGATAGCACGTGTACCATCTTCTGTGTATTTTAAAGTAATTGTTAATACTTTCTTTGTTCCATCATCAACCATAAAGTCAACAATGAATCCTTCTTCTTTTAAAATTTCAGCAATATGAACCTTGAGGTTTGAAGAAGGCATAGAAACTGTTGCTGCTTTATTAGCATTCGCATTGCGAATTCTTGTGAGCATATCTGCTACTGGATCTGTCATTGACATAATATTCTTGTCTCCCTTCTTCTACCAAGATGCTTTTTTCATTCCTGGAATTTCGCCTTTATAAGCTAATTCTCTTAAGCAAATACGGCATACACCGAATTTTGAAATAACTGAGTGAGGACGTCCGCATCTAGAGCATCTTGTATATTCTCTAACTTTATATTTTTGTGGACGGGCGCAACGAACTTTAATACTTGTTTTTGCCATTATTCTTTCCTCCTACTTAGCAAACGGCATACCGACTAATTCAAGAAGTGAATAAGCTTCTTCATCAGTTTGAGCCGTTGTAACGATAACAATATCCATACCTCTTAATTTTCCAACTTTATCATAATTGATTTCTGGGAAAATTAATTGTTCTTTAACACCTAATGTGTAGTTTCCTCTACCATCAAAAGCATTTTTACTAACACCACGGAAATCTCTAACACGAGGTAATGTAATTGTAATTAATTTGTCTAAGAATTCATACATTCTTTGTCCTCTAAGAGTAACTTTACAACCAATTGCTTGGTCAGCTCTTAATTTGAAAGAAGCAATAGATTTCTTTGATCTTGTAATTTGTGGTTTTTGTCCAGCGATAACAGTTAAATCATTAACTGCATCATCAAGCAATTTAGAGTTAGCAGTAGCATCACCAACACCGATGTTAATAACAACTTTTTCAATGTGAGGAACTTGCATAACACTTGTGTAGCCATATTTCTTGACTAACGCTGGAACAATTTCACTCGCATATTTTTCTTTTAAACGAGCAACATATTTTTGTTCTGACATGGTGAGCCTCCTTAATCTAATTTAGTCTTGCTAGCTTTGCTGATACGTACTTTTTTACCATCAACAAATTGATATCCAACACGACTTGCTTTCTTTTCTTTTGCGTCGTAAATTGCAACATTTGAAACATCAATTGGAGCATATATTTCGACGATTGATCCTTCAGGATTCTTTTGAGTTGGTTTTTGATGTTTTTTATGAACATTAACACCTTCAACAACAACTTTATTTAATTTTGGAAATGCTTTTTGAACTGTTCCAACAGTACCTTTATCGCTACCAGCGATAACGATTACTTTATCACCTTTTTTAATTTTCATTTCATTTCCTCCTTATAATACTTCAATTGCAAGAGAAACGATTTTCATAAATCCTTCTCCCTTATCACGAAGTTCACGAGCAACAGGTCCAAAGACACGTGTTCCACGTGGAGAACCATCTTCATTAATTAAGACAACTGCATTATCGTCAAATGCGATATATGAACCGTTTTCTCTATTAATTCCTTTTTTAGTTCTTACGATGACAGCTTTAACAACATCACCTTTTTTCACTTTAGCATTAGGAATTGCTGATTTAACTGAGCATAATACGATGTCACCTATTGATGAAGATTTTCTTTTAGAACCGCCATAAAGACGGAAGATACGGACTGATTTAGCACCTGAGTTGTCAGCGACAACCATATTTGTTTCATTTTGAACCATAACTTAATCTCCTTTCTTACTTAACATCTTCTGCTTTAGCAACGACTTTTACTAAACGGAAACGTTTTGTAGCGGATAATGGTCTAGTTTCTTCAATTGCAACTAAATCTCCAACTTTAGCAACGTTTTCTTCATCGTGTGCTTTATATTTTTTGATGTATTTAACACGTTTTCCATATTTAGCGTGTTTTTTGTGTGTTTCAACTAAGACGGTAATTGTTTTATCCATTTTGTCAGAAACAACAACACCTTGAATAGATCTACGAATGTTTTCCATGATACTTCCTCCTAGTTGATTCCAAGTTCACGCTCTTTTAATACTGTATAGCAACGAGCGATTGTTTTACGAACTTCGGTAATCTTTTTGCCATTGTCTAATTGACCTGTAGCTTGTTGGAAACGAAGAGTTAATAATTCTTGTTTCAACTCATAAACTTTATTTTGAAGTTCACTTGTTTGTAATTCTCTAATTTCTGTTAATTTCATAATTACTTACTCTCCTTTCTTAACTATTTTTGTATGAATTGGAAGTTTGTAAGCAGCTAAACGTAATGCTTCACGTGCAGTTGCTTCTGGAACTCCACCAATTTCAAACATAACTCTGCCAGCCTTAACGACTGCAACCCATTGATCTGGTGAACCTTTACCAGAACCCATACGAACTTGAGCTGGTTTTTTAGTTTTTGCGTGTGAAGGATAAATTCTAATCCAAACTTGTCCTTGTCTATTTGTATATCTTGATAAAACAATACGAGCAGCTTCGATTTGACGAGCAGTGATATAATCACCTTCTAATGCTTGTAAACCAAATTCACCAAATGATACTTCATTACCAGCTTTGGATTTACCTTCATAGCTTAAGCCATGTGGTCTTCTATATTTAACTCTTTTTGGTTGTAACATAGATTATTCTCCTTTCGCTTCTTCTTTAGGAGCATTGTTTTTTTTCTTAAGATCAACTTTACCTTTTGAAATCCAAACTTTACATCCTAATTTACCATAGGTTGTGCTTGCTTCTGCTATTGCATAGTCAACATCTTGACGTAATGTATGTAATGAAACAACACCTTCTTTGTATCCTTCACTACGAGCAATATCAGCACCGCCTAAACGTCCAGATACCATTGTTTTACAACCAACAGCACCTGCTTTTAAAACATCTCTAATAGCCATCTTTTGAACACTTCTGAATGAAGCACGTTCTTCAAGATTCTTTGCCATTTTTTGAGCAACAATTGTTGCATCAAGGTTAGGAGCTTTAACTTCAACAACTGAAAGATTAACTTCCTTACCTTTAATTAATTTAGAAACTTCTTTCTTTAATTCTTTAATGTTTTTAGCTTCTTGTCCTAAAACCATACCAGGAGCAGCAGTAAAGATTGAAACTTTAATTTTACCTTTAATTCTTTCAATTTCAATGTGAGAAACAAGGCATGCTTTTAATTTCTTTTCTAAGAATTTTCTAATTTTAATATCTTCATCTAAGAAAGTAGCAAAATCTTTGTTATTTGCATACCATCTTGAATTCCAATCACGGCTAATTCCGATTCTTAATCCAACTGGATTTACTTTTTGACCCATCTTTTGCTCTCCTTTCTTATCTTTCTTTAACTACACAAGTAATATGTGAAGTTCTTTTTAAAATTGATGATGCTGAACCTTTAGCTCTTGGAAGGAATCTTTTGAGTCTTGGTCCATCACATGCATAGATTTCAGCAATATATAATTTACTTTCATCCATTTTATTGTTATTAACTGCATTTGCTGCAGCAGATTTAATTAATTTTGTTACTTCAGTTACACTTGAACGATTCATATTAGCAAGAATTCCTAATGCTACAGAAACATTTTTTCCTCTAACAGTATCGATAACTAAGCGAACTTTTCTAGGAGTAATTCTAACTCCTGTAACTTTTGCTTTTGCTTCCATTAGTTAGTTCTCCTTATTTACCAGCTGCTGCTGCTTTATCTTCAGCAGTATGACCAGTGTGTCCTTTGAATGTTCTTGTTGGAGCAAATTCACCTAATTTATGTCCAACCATATCTTGTGTTACATAAACTGTAATGAATTCGTGTCCATTATAAACAGCAAAGGAGTGTTCAACAAATGATGGGAAGATAGTTGATCTTCTTGACCATGTTTTAATTACTTCATGTTTACCAGCCGCATTTAATGCATCGACTTTCTTTTGTAAGT
>FR889406.1:12111-24603 GCA_000432895.1 Firmicutes bacterium CAG:449
ATCGATAAATGGGCCTTTTTTAATACTACGTGCCATTATTTATTTCTCCTTTCCTATTTACCATTACGTCTTCTGACGATTAATTTATTGCTTGCTTTCTTAGTATCTCTTGTCTTAACACCAAGTGCACGTTTGCCCCAAGGTGTTCTAGGTGCGTCACGTCCAACTGGACATTTACCTTCACCACCACCATGTGGGTGATCATTAGGGTTCATAACAGATCCACGAACTGTAGGACGTTTTCCTAACCATCTTGACTTACCAGCTTTACCAAAGTTAACTAAGTTCCAATCTTCATTTCCAACAACACCAATTGTTGCACGGCATTCATTAAGAACTTTTCTAACTTCACCAGAAGCTAAACGTAAAATTGTATATTTACCTTCTCTACCAAGAACTTGAGCAGATGTTCCAGCAGCACGGCACATTTGTCCACCTTTTCCAGGGGCAAGTTCAACGTTATGAACTAAAGTACCTTCAGGAATATTTCCAAGTTGCATTGCATTACCTGTTTTAATATCACATGCAGCACCAGAAACAACTTTATCTCCAACTGTTAAGCCTTGTGGAGCAATGATGTATCTTTTTTCACCATCAGCATAATTTAATAAGCAGATATTTGCGTTTCTATTTGGATCATATTCAATAGTAGCAACTGTTGCAACGATATCATCTTTATTTCTTTTAAAATCGATGATTCTATATTTTCTTTTATGACCTCCTCCGATATGGCGAGTTGTGATGCAACCATTATTGTTACGACCACCTGTTTTCTTTAAAGAAACCAACAAGCTTTTCTCAGGAGTATTTGTAGTAATTTCACTAAATGTGGAATTGGTCATATGGCGACGACTTGGAGTCGTTGGCTTATAACTTCTAATTGACATATTTTTTTCTCCTATATTTATCTTATATAATAGAACTATTGATTATTAGCTTCTTGAGCCATAACATTTAAGTTCTCTTCTGGAGATAAAGTAACGATTGCTTTCTTGTAGCCAGAAACTTTACCTTCATAACGTCCAACTCTTTTTGCTCTTGGACGAACATTAATAATACTTACATTAACAACTTTAACATTGAAGATTGATTCAAATGCAATTTTAACTTCTGTCTTATTTGCATTAGGAGCAACTTTAACAGTTACTTTATTTTCTTCTTGTTGAAGTTTCATTGTTTTTTCAGTAACAATTGGAGCAATAATAACATCTAATGCTTTAAGTGTTGGAGCAGCAAACTTTCTTTCTTCAACTACTTCGACTTCTTTATTCTTTGCCATTATTTAAGTCCTCCTTCCAATGCTTTAACTGATTCAGTTGTGAATAATACTTTATTACTATTTAATAAATCATAAACACAAACATTGTTTGTTAATACAACTTTAACACCAGGAACGTTTCTTGCAGATTTTTCGAATTCAGCATTTTCTTCTTTTAAGACAACTAATGCTTTTCCTTCAACTTTTAACATTTCTAATGCTTTTGCAAAATCTTTTGTTTTTGTTGTATTTAATTCATTAACAACAATAATATTTTTTTCTGAAGCTTTAACGCTTAATGCAGATTTTAAAGCTAATGCGTGAGCTTTCTTGTTCATTGAAAGTTTATAATTTTGATTGCCAATTGGACCAAATACTGTTCCACCGCCAACCCAAATTGGTGAACGACTTGAACCAGCTCTAGCACGACCTGTACCTTTTTGTCTCCAAGGTTTCTTTCCGCCGCCTCTAACTTCAGCTCTTGTTTTTGTTTTTGCAGTCGCTTGTCTCATATTTGCTTGATAAACTTGGACTGCATCAAACATGACTTGTGTATTAGGTTCAACACCAAATACATCACCATTTAAATTAACTTTCTTTTCAGTTTCTTCACCATTTAAGTTTAGAACTGATACGCTAATTCTTTTTGCCATTTTCAATTCTCCTTTCCAAGTTATTTAGCACTATAATCTACTAAGTCTTTAACATTAGGTTTTACTAATGAAGCTTTAGCAGCTGTTTTTAATACAACGATTGATTTTTTAGGTCCTGGAACTGCACCTTTAACTAAAATTGCATTGTGTTCAGCATCAACTGAAACAATAGTTAAATTTTGAATTGTAACTCTTTCGTTACCTTCATGACCAGCGGACTTCTTTCCAGGATGAACTCTGTTGTTTGTTCTACCATTAGTAGCGAATGATCCTGATCCTCTATGGTATCCAGATCCATGTCCTTTAGGACCAATCTTGTATCCATATCTTTGGACTGCACCAAGGAAACCACGACCTTTGCTTGTACCAACTACATCGATAACATCATTTTTAGCAAAGATATCACATTTGATTTCATCGCCAACTTTATATTCTGTATCAGTAGCTAATTCTCTTAAGACATATTTAGGAGTGCAACTAGCAGCTTTAAATTGTCCTAATTCAGCTTTGTTACAACGTGATTCTTTTTTGTCTTCATATCCAACTTGAATTGCGTTATAACCATCTTTTTCCATTGTTTTAACTTGTGTAACAACGTTTGGTAAGACTTCAATGACAGTCACAGGATACATAGTACCATCTTGAGCGAAGACTTGAGTCATTCCCATTTTTCTTCCTACGATTGATTTCATAGTATTCTGCTCCTTTCCTATAATTTGATTTCGATATCAACACCACTAGGTAAATCTAAGTGAGTTAAAGTATCGATTGTTTGTTTGTTTGGATTAACAATATCAATTAATCTTTTGTGAGTTCTAATTTCAAATTGCTCACGAGCATCCTTATATTTGTGGACAGCTCTTAAAATTGTGTAGACTTGTTTCTCTGTTGGTAGAGGGATTGGTCCAACAACTGTTGCTCCAGAATTCTTAACTGTAGTAATGATTTTTTCGACTGAATCATCTAAAGTACGATAATCATAAGCTTTTAAGCGAATTCTGATTTTTTTACTTGCCATTTTTCATTTCCTCCTTGTCTAAATCTGGCTAGACATCCACTCGATGTAAGTGACCTAAACGCTTCCTGTTGACAACGGACTTCCGCGTTCAGCAATCTTACACGTCAATGTGGCGACATATATAAGCGTCAACCTCTAAAAAGATACTATATCTAACAAGCAGTGTCAACAATATTTTTAATATTTTTTCTTTTTTTCTCGCGCGTATATTATTACATGCGCGCATGCATGCATTTCTAACAACTCCTATCCGCGTTTCTTTTAAAAAAAATAAAATAAAAAAAATGAGTTTTCACCCATTTAATTTTTCTTTCCATTTCAAATAAGAATACACACATCCACAATACTCTTGATTATACATATTATACTTTTTTCTTAATTCTATCCCTCGGTCAATACCTTTTCTTTTCTTAAAATCACTATAAAAATATTTAGTTTGATATTGATGTGACAATCTTTCACCTATCTCATTTAATGTATATGAGTCTTTTTGTCGAGAAATAGTCATTACAGTTGTAAAATAATCAAAATGATGTTCATCAGCATATTTATAAGTTTCATTCATTCTTTTTTCATAACATAATAAGCACCTTTTTCCACCTTCAGGTTCATCTTTAAAAGGTGCTAAAGATACATTATATTTTTCGTTATCATATTTAAATTCAACAATTTCAATATCTTGATGATGTTCATCATTAAAAATATCAACATATCTTTTTAATTCAGTAAGTCTACGCTGATATTCTTCACTAGGATAAATATTAGAATTAGAATATAAAATATAAATTTTAAAATAAGGTGCTAAAAATTCTAAAGGAAAAGCTGAACACGGTCCACAGCAAACATGAATTCCTAAAGTTGGACGATAAGATAATGTTTTTATTTTTTCAATTTCTAGCAACGATTTATCATAATAAAGCGTTTTTTTGTTATTCATAAACAAACATTGCATCTCCGAAAGAGAAGAAACGATATTTTTCTTTAACAGCTTCATTATATGCTTTCAAAATTAGATCTTTATTAGCAAAAGCAGAAACAAGCATAATCAATGTTGATTTTGGTAAATGAAAATTAGTAATTAAAGCATCAATTGCTTTAAATTGATATCCAGGATAAATAAAAATATTTGTGCTTTCTCTAGTTGGAACAAACTTATTATATTTTTGATAAATAGCTTCTAAAGTTCTTGTAGAAGTAGTACCAATTGCAATTATTCTTCTACCTTCTTGTTTGGCTTTATTTAATTTATTTGCTACTTCCTCAGTCATTTCAAAAGCTTCAGAATGCATATGATGATCTAAAATATTATCAACTTTCACTGGTCTAAAAGTACCAAGTCCAATATGTAAAGTAACATCTAAAACTTCAATTCCTTTTTGTTTTATTTTTTCAAATAAATCTTCTGTAAAATGAAATCCTGCTGTCGGTGCAGCGGCTGAGCCTTCAATTTTAGCGTAAACCGTTTGATATCTAGAATTGTCTTTAACTTGTTGATGAATATAAGGTGGTAAAGGCATCTGTCCTAATTTATCAAGAATTTCAAATAATATACCTTCGTATATTAACTCCATTTCTCTTATACCTTCATCTTTAACTTCTATACATTTAGCTTTTAACTCACCATTTCCAAAAGTAATTATAGTATTAACTTTAATAACTTTAGCATTACCACATAAACATTCGTAAACATTATTACCTTTATCTTTTAATAGCAATACTTCAACATGTGCACCAGTTTCTTCTTTAAGACCAAATAATCTAGCCGGAATTACTTTAGAATTATTTCTTACTAAAACATCTCCAGGCTTTAAATAATTAATAATATCATAAAAATGCTTATGTTCTATTTCACCTGTTTTTTTATTTACCACCATTAATCTAGAATGATCTCTAATTTCTGAAGGCGATTGAGCAATTAATTCTTCAGGAAGATAAAAATCAAATTGTTCTACACTATAATCCATAATTAAAAGCCTTTCTTAGAATCAAATTTTTTTAAAAATTCTTCTTTAAAATCACCAAAGCGGTCCTCTTGAATCGCTTTTCGCGCTTCTTCCATCATTTTAATTAAAAAGCGAATATTATGAATAGATAATAATCTCTTACCAAAAGTTTCATCACATTTGTATAAGTGTCTTAAATATGCTTTAGTATAATTTTTACAGCAATAGCAATCACATTCACTATCTAAAGGAGTAAAATCTTCTTCATATTTTTTATCACGAATATTCACTCTTCCTTTCGAAGTCATAAGAGCCCCATGACGAGCAATACGAGTTGGTAAAACACAATCAAACATATCAACGCCTAAAGAGATACCTTCTAAAATTGCATCAACTGAGCCAACACCCATTAAATAACGAGGCTTTTCAAAAGGTAAATATGGTGTTGTATCCGCAATCATTTTAAACATCACATCTTTAGGTTCACCAATCGAGGTTCCACCAATTGAATATCCAGGAAAATTCATTTTAGAAAGTTCTTCTGCACAATATTTTCTTAAATCAGCAAACTCTCCACCTTGAACAATTCCAAACAAAGCTTGATCTTCTCTTTTATGAGCAATTTGTCCTCTTTTAGCCCATCTAAGAGTTCTTTCCACAGAATTTTTCATATAATCATAAGTGGCAGGATAATGTACACATTCATCAAGTGACATAATAATATCTGCACCTAATTTTTCTTCAATTTCAATTGCCCTTTCAGGAGAAAAAAACAATTTATCTCCATTTAAATGTGATTTAAATTCCACGCCTTCTTCAGTAATTTTTCTATTATCAGCAAGAGAAAAAACTTGGAATCCACCTGAATCAGTTAAAATAGGTCCATCCCAATTCATAAATTTATGTAATCCACATGCTTTTGCAACAATGTCTTCACCAGGTCTAATTGATAGATGATAAGTATTAGCTAAAATAACACCTGCTCCACACTCCTTTAATTCTTCAGGAGATAATGTTTTCACCGTAGCTAAAGTCCCAACCGGCATAAACATTGGGACTTCACAATCACCATGTGGAGTATGTAAAATACCATATCTAGCACCTGTTTGTTTATCAATATGTTTTATTTCTAAATAAAAATCTTTCATTTTTTTGCCCCAAATTCTAAATAGTTTTCTATCTTCCAAGAAGGATCACAAGATAAAGTTAAATCAGCTTGTACGCCTTTATGATATAAATAACTTCCAACTTTAGCAATCATTGCTGCATTATCAGTTGTGCACCATAAAGGTGGAATAACCACTTCCACATCTTTATATTTTTCTTTACATCTATTAGTAATTTCTTGACGCAAATAAGAATTTGCTGAAACCCCACCTGCTAAAACAACTTGTTTAATATTAAATTCATCTATACAAGGTAAAGCCTTATCTAATAAATAATTAATAGCGGTTGTTTGAAATGAGCAAGCTAAATCTTGGACATTAACTTCTCTATTATTATTTCTTTCTTTAGTAACTAAATTAATAACTGCCGTTTTTAATCCTGAAAAAGAATAATCGTATTTTCCTTCAGTATGAGGAATTGGTAATTTATACACATTATGACCTTTTTTGGCTTCTCTATCAATAGCCACTCCACCTGGATAAGGTAAGCCAACAACTCTAGCTACTTTATCAAAAGCTTCACCAATAGCGTCATCTTGTGTTTCACCAATTATTTCAAAACTCAAATGTTCTTTTAATAAAACTAGTTCAGTATTTCCACCAGAAACAACAATTGCTAAACATGGAAATTTTAAAGGCGTTACATATTCATTTGCATATATATGACCCGCCAAATGATGAACTGGTATTAATGGTTTATTCAAAAATAAAGATAATGTTTTAGCGCATTGTAATCCAACATGTAAAGCCCCAATTAATCCTGGTCCACTTGTAACAGCAATCGCATCGATATCTTCTAATTTAATTTTCGATTCATCAAGTGCTTCTTGTAAAACAAAACCAATATTTTCTACATGAAGTCTTGAAGCAATTTCTGGCATTACTCCACCATATTTTTGATGAACAGGTATTTGAGTAGAAACAACATTAGCAAGTAATTCCTTGTTATTTTTTAAAACAGCTATTGCAGTTTCATCGCAACTTGATTCAATAGCTAAAATAATTTCATCCTTCATAAACATCTCCAATACTTCTAATCATAAAATAGCAATCTTCTCCATCACTATAATAATTCTTTTTTGTTAAAATTTTTTTAAATAAAAACTTTTCATAAAGTTTTATCGCTTTCGTATTTGAAACTCTTACTTCTAAAGAGGTTGATAAACAATTTTCTGAATCAACAATTTTTAAAGCCTCATTTAATAAATAAGATCCACACCCATTTCCTTCTTTATCTTTTTTTATACAAATTTTATTAATTGTAGCTTGCTCAAATAAAATCCAAAAATCAATATAACCAATAATTTCTTCATTATCTTTTAAAAGTAAAATATAAGAAAACTCATTTTGCTTAAATTCATTTTCCCATTGTTTTTTATTCCAAGCATCTGTAGTAAAACGATTATTTTCTAATGAAGTAATAATTTCAATATCATCTATACTTGCATTAATTACTTGCATATTGATCCTTTAAATAAACTGGTTTAATTCCTTTTCCATCTTCATAAGTTTCACTAACTAAAGCATAAGAATGTAAACCATCTATAATATTAGGTTTAACATCAAACTCTTGAATAAGATATTTTAAATCACCTTTTAAAATAAATCCTTTTTCAACATATGGAGCAATGAAATCAAAAATCTTCTCATTTTCAATAATTGTATCATCAATAACTTTTTGACCATTCTCATAAATACCAATGTAACTTCTATTACTTCTTGCATTCATTAAAGCAATATATTTTTCTTGAGTATTACCCATTATTGCAAGTGAAGATAAAGGAATTATTTTTGTTTTATTGATAACATTAAGTGTTTTAGCAATAGTTAAAGGAATTCTAATTCCAGTATATGAGCCAGGTCCAATACCTAAAGCTACACTATCAATATCTTTTAAAGAAATATTTACTTTTTTTAAAGCAGTATCAATTTCTGGAATCATATATTCAGATTGTCTTTGCCAAGCATAAAAAGATTTTTGATAGATTATTTTACCATCTTGACAAATGCCAATAGTTAAATCTACATCAGAACTATCTAACAATAATAAATAACTCATATTGCCTCCTTCAAACAATTAAATACTTTTTGATATTTTTTATTATTTGATTCAATAATAAATTTTCTTGTTGAATCAAATAATATTTCAATATTAATTTTTAATGGTTCAAAAATCAAAGTTGGAATAAATTTTGACCATTCAATTAAGCAAACCCCATCTCCTTGAATTACTTCTTCTAAGCCAATATCCGCATTTACATTATCTTCTAAGCGATATGCATCTATATGATATAAAGGAAGAGTTCCATCAAAATAACATTTTAAAATATTAAAAGTTGGACTATTAATTGTTTGTTTAATATTTAAACCTAATCCTACTCCTTGAGTAAATGTTGTTTTTCCTGCTCCTAAATCCCCATCTAAAGTAATTACATCCCCTTTAGATAAGCACTTAGCAATTTTTTGTCCTAAATTTCTTGTTTCTTCCACACTATGAGTAATAATTTCAAGTATCATAACATTTTTCTCCGTATTGAGTATAACACAAATAAAAAAATAAAATAATAATCATACTAGTAATATGTATTTTTTTAATATATAATTGCAAAATAATAGAGAGGTTTAGAAAATGGAAGATATTATTATTATTGGTGCTGGTCCAATTGGCTTATATTCAGCAACACTTGCTTCTTTACATGGTTTAAAAGGACTCGTTATTGAGGGTTTAAACATTGTCGGAGGTCAACTTTCTTCATTATATCCAGAAAAAGATATTGTTGATTTACCAGGATTTAGTTCTATTAAAGCTCAAGAATTTATAGATGCATTATTAAATCAAGCAAAATCAAGAAATAATCCTTTAGAAATTAAAACTCATGAAACAATGTTATCTTATATAAAAGAAGATGATCACTTTGTAATAACTACAAATAAAAATACTTATCTAACAAGAACACTTTTATTAACTACTGGCATGGGATTATTTACACCTAGAAAATTAGATGTTGAAGGAGCTAGTAAATATCAAAACATTATTTATTTTTTAAAAGAAACAAATTTCTTAAAAGATAAAGATGTTGTTATTCTTGGTGGAGGCGACTCTGCATGTGATTGGGCAATAATGCTTAGCAAAGTTTGTAAAAATGTTTCGATTGTCCATCGTAGAGATGAATTTAGAGCTAAAGATGAAACTGTAAAAGAAATGGAAAAATTAGGTGTTCACATTTATAAACCATTCCAAGTCAAATCTTTAAGTGGTGAAAATAATATTGCCAAAGAAATCACCTTAACAAATAAAGAAGATATCACTTTAAAATTTGATTATTTATTTGTCAATTATGGTTTAGTAACAATTCCTACTAAAGCTAATCTTCAAATGAAAATGAACGCTTTTGAAGTATCAACTAATATGATGACAAGTGAAGAAAATATCTTTGCTATTGGTAATGCTTGCTATTATGAAGGAAAAGTTAAAAATATTACTTCTGGCCTTGGTGAAGCCGTTACTGCTATAACAAAAATAGATCAAATTATTCACCCTAATAAAAATATACCAGTTCATTTTTAAAAAACCAAAGCCAATTCAAACTTTGGTTTTTTTATTTGTTAATTGAATTTTCGATTGCGAAAACTTTCCATCCATGATTATTTGTATCAAATTGATGCAAACTTACATATACAGTTATTTTTTCTCCATTAATATAAAATGGAGCAAATTTAGAATACGATAAATCACTTTCACTCATTGAAAGATTATTCATTAAAAAAACACCTTTAATAGATTTTTTTATTCCTACATCAGATAAAGAATCATTTACTTCATCAACCAAACCAAGATTATAAGCAGTTGTTATATCTTTATTATCCTGTACATAACCAGTCACTTTATAAAGCTTAGCAAAATCATCAAAAGAAGGATTGTTTATATAATCACTAACATTATACCATTTAGAAAAATAGCTAGGTGTCACTGCTTCAAAATTATGATATTCAGCTTCTTCATTTTTAATAAATTCACTATCTAAATACCATAATGCTGGGCTACCTTTTAAAACAGATAAAGCACCTATAAAACGGTATTTTTTATTAACATCATCTTTATTAACTATTTTCTTATCATTAACAATAGTTAAAACATTATTTCCATCATAAATAACCACTTTTTTATTTGAATCAGTATATTCACTAGCAATAACAGTTCCTTCAACAGAAACAATTTTGCCTAAAGCATTATTCTTTTTGTTAAGTGTTAATAACTTAAATTCATCAATAACTTCATTAATATTATTCTTTTTATCTAAAACTTTTGAATAATCAACTTTTTCACTAGTGGTAGTAATATTTTTTAAAGAAATATAATTAACTTCCACATGGTCATAAACCTTACTAATATTACCTATTACTTCGTATAAACAATTAGTATATCTATTTTTTAAATAATCATTATATTGACTTGATGGCACTCTTACATAAAGATAATCAGTTTCATCAACAAATAACATTAATTTATCAAAATTATCAGTCATTACTTTAACATAAGTAGCGTTAAAAACAACCTTTTCACCAATTTCATCATTATTTAGTTTATTACCTATTTCATTTATTTGTTTAATAGAATAATTTTTAATAATTTCTTCACTCGAAGATGATTCGCTGGTTGTTGATTCACTAGTATTATTACTTGAAGATAATTCACTAGTTGTGATTGAAGAACTTGTTTCACTAAGAGAAGAACTCGTTGCTAATGAACTATCATTAAATGAAGAAGTAGTTACATCACTGCAACCAATTAATAAAATAGACAATAAAAAAATTAAACTTTTCTTTTTCATAATAACCTCTAAAGAAATTATAATTTAAAGGAAAAAAAATTAAAGTTTAATTTAATAAAATCTTAATTATGAACTATTAAATCAACCATTAAACTAGTAGCTAAACATAGCCAAACTATATATGGCAATAATAAATATGCATATTTTTCTTTTTGTAAAAGATTTTTAATAAACAAATATCCAATCATAATAAGTAAAACTATAACATCAAAAAAAGCTAAAAGAATTTGATGAAAAGAAAATAAGATAAAAGAAAACATTAAGTTTACGAATACACTAATCCAATACACAACAATCGTCTTCTTATCATCTGGATGATTTTTCTCATAAAAATAAATCCATATTCCCATTAAAACATAAAGAACACTCCAAACAATTGGATATACAATGTTAGGAAGAACAATTTTACGATTCAATGTTTCTAAATAAGAAATATCATTTTTTGTAGCTAAAAAAACTAAAAATGATAATAACAAAGGAATTAAAATATTAAAAGCTAATTTAAAAATATTATTTTTCATATTACTATTTTATGACCAATATGAAAATATATTCTTTTACAAGAAAATTTTATTTAACACAAAAAAACAACTTTACTTCCATTACCAACAGATGAAATAGAAGTTAGTAGTATACATCCTTCTAAGGTATCACTTCCTAAAATTCTTACTTCACTTTTTACATCACCAATTCTTATTGGTGTAAAATTACATACACATACAACTTGTTTTACAATTAAATAATCTTGGTTATAATTAGTAATTTGTGCTGAACTTGTTTTAACACCAAATTTTCCTAAATCAATAGTTACTTTATAATCTGGTTTTTTTGCTCTTTGATTAATAGAAACCCAATTATTGTTCCAACCATCATTTCAACTTTATCGAAATCATCTACATACTTATATTATCATTTTTAGTAATATAATTTGACAAAACTAATAAAATAACATATGTTATTAATAACAAGTGTTATTTAAAGGAGAATTATATGCCTGTAAAAAAAACTATTACTAAAAATATGATTATTGATAAAGCCATTTCTCTTATTGAAAAAGAAGGTATTGATAAGGTTAACGCTCGTTCTATTGCAAAAGAATTAAAGTGTTCAACTCAACCAATTTATTTATCTTTTCAAAATATGGAAGAATTAAAAAAAGAATTATTACAAGAAGTTTGGAACAGATATTTTCAATATATAAATAGTAGCATTCAAAAAGAAGGTTCTTTATATATGAATTCTTTAACTAGCTATATCAATTTTGCTAGAAATCATAAACACTTATTTGAACTCTTATTTTTTAAAACAAAATATGTTCGTTCTCAAGAAGCAATTAAGCATGAAGAAAGCATTATTTTAAAAATCATGAAACATGGTAATTATTCTTATCAAGATGCAAAATTATTTTATTTACAATCTTTTTTATTCACACACGGAATAGCTTGTAATATAGTAACTGGTTTTAGTGAGTACACGGAAAAAGAAGTAAATGAATTATTATTAGAAAATTTTAAAACATTAAAAAATCAATATGGTAAAAAAAATGGAAGCAATTAAAATAATTAATTTAAATAAAAAATATAAAGATGTAAATGCTTTAAAAAATATCTCATTTAACATTC
>FR889406.1:24610-51077 GCA_000432895.1 Firmicutes bacterium CAG:449
ATCTCATTTAACATTCACGAAAATGAATTATTTGGTTTACTAGGAGTTAATGGCGCGGGAAAAACTACATTAATAAAAATATTATCTGGGTTAATTTCTTTTAATGAAGGCGAAGCATATATTTATAATTATTCAGTTAAAACTGATCTAAATAAAATCAAAGAAATCGTTGATGTGTCACCTCAAGAAACTGCAGTAGCTCTTAATTTAACTGTCAAAGAAAATCTTGAATTTTTTAAAGATATCTATAATGTAAGCGATGAAAACGATATTAATAATCTTATTAAAATTTTTAAATTTGAAGAAATACTAAATAAAAAAGCAAAAACTCTTTCAGGTGGGTATCAAAGAAGATTATCTATTGCTGTTACTTTATTGTCAAAACCAAAAGTTATCTTTTTAGATGAACCAACTTTAGGATTAGATGTTTTAGCTAGAAGAGAACTATGGAATATTATTAAATCCATAAAGAACAAATGTACAATTGTTCTTACCTCTCATTATTTAGAAGAGATTGAAGCCTTATGCGATAGAGTAGCTATTTTAGCTAAAGGAAATCTATTAAAAATTGGAACAGTTAATGAAATAAAAAAAGAAACTAACAAAAATACTTTCGAAGAAGCTTTTATTTCCATCGTGGAGGAAAAATAAATGAAAAGAATATTAACTTTTGTTAAACGTAATTTCAAAGAAATATTGCGTGATCCTATTATCTATATTTTTTGCTTAGGATTTCCTCTTGTAATGTTAGTTTTATTTGCTGTTATCAACAAATATACTTCTCAAGAAAATAATGTTTTTGAATTAAAATCATTATTACCAGGAATTATAATGTTCTCTTTTTCTTTTATAATGCTACTAATGAGTTTAAATATTTCTAAAGATCGTTCCACTGCTTTTTTAAAAAGATTATATACTTCACCAATTAAACCATTTGAATTTATTCTAGGATATGCCTTGCCTGTATTTATTATTGGAATATTTCAAAGTATTATATGCGAATTATTTGGATTTCTACTTTCATTAATTTTAAATGTTGAATTCTTTTCTTTTTCTAAGTGTATTTTATTAATTCTAACTCAATTACCAATACTAATAATTTATATTTCTCTTGGTATTATCTTTGGTACTTGTCTAAATGAAAAATCTGCACCTGGATTAACTTCTATATTTATATCCTTAGCAGGAATATTAGGTGGAGCGTGGATGCCTTTAGATGCTTTAGGAAATTTTGAAAAAGTTGCTTTAGCATTTCCATTTTATCCTTCAACATATTTAGGAAGAATTGTGACCGAATCTTATCATACTCCAATAGATTCAAATATCACAAAATACACATTTGATAATAACGCTTTAATTGGTTTAATTGTTTTATTAATTTGGTTAACATCATCTATAGTTCTTTCTTGTATATTATTTAAAAAACAAATGAAAAAATAATTATAATTTCATCACTAGATATAAAATATTTTATACATATCACCAATTAATAATATTTTTACCAGTTATACATATATAATGTAATATTTTTTTATATTTATGTTCTTTTTTTGTGTATTACTATTACACTTTTTAAAACATAAAAATGTTATAAGTGCTTTAAATAATGGATTTTTTAAAGAAATAAATGATAAATAAAGTAAATTATAGCCAACTTTTTAGCCAAAAAAAAGCCCCAAAACGGGCTTGATTTTATAAATGGTGGACACTACAGGGATCGAACCTGCGACCTCTTCCGTGTGAAGGAAACGCTCTCCCGACTGAGCTAAGTGTCCTAATAAAAAAAGGAATATTTTTTTATACTCCTTTATGCAAATCGAGATGGTGGGCCTGAAAAGACTTGAACTTTCGACCTCACCCTTATCAGGGGTGCGCTGCTAACCAACTGAGCTACAGGCCCGATTGCTTAAATATAATATAATAATAATTTTGAAAAATCAACAACTTTATAAACTTTTTTCAATTTATTTTGACAAAAAATATTAAGTAATTAAGTAAGTTCAGTTAATAAAAAAAGAAATCAATTTAATTTGGTAATTAAAATATTTTTGTTTAAACCATTTTTGATGAAATATATTTATATTTAATTCTTCTAGTATATAGTCACCATCTATTAATTCAAATATTTCATATAATGAATTTCAATCTCTTTTTGATTTTATTTAGGTAAAATTCTATTCTATTTTCTTTTTTTTACTTCTTTAACTATAATTAAATATTTCAATTAATAATAATTTGATATTTTAAATTAAAAGCCTTGTTATATATATTATATGGCACCTTTTTTTCTTTATGTAGTCTTCCTAGAACAATACAAGGATGAATTCCAATCTCTTCAGCAAATGAACTTATAGTTTCTATAGTATATTTCTCATCAGAAATAAATGCTTCCCATTGTTTTTTTGGAATTAACATATCGGCAGCCATTTTATCTGCTTCATCGTCTTCAATTCCTTTCATATTAATTAATGTTTCTCTTCTATGCTCCATTAATACATGTGAAATCTCATGAAATAAAGTAAACCAAAACAAATCAGCATTTCCTCCTCTATTAGAAGTAGCAAGCATAACATTTTCTTTACTAAACCATTTTGTAGCTCCATAAATATTAGATTTTGAAAGATATGGTAATAACACAAAAGATATTCCACATTCATTTAATATTTCTTGAAGTCTTGGGCAAAAATCTCTAGGATCTTGAACTGTCATTCCCCTAATTTCTTCAATCGAATCAATCAACAATTGTTTGTTAAATGGTACACCATTTTTCTTTCTCGCTTCATTTAGTGCCAATGCAATCCAAAAATTTTGAAAGAAATAATCATTTTCTTTTTTTGTATGCTGTTCTTTCAAACACACAAAAGTATCCTCTTTGTTCAACAATAGCAAACTAGTTACACCCACTAATTCTCTACATTTATAAACTATATTTTTTTTACTATCTCCTTCAGAAATATATTTAATTTCTACAAGATAATTTTTTATTTTTTTAATTAATTCCCACTCTTTTTCAATCTCTTGCTCAATATTCTTTTCACGAAGAAAAATATTATACTGATTTTGTAAATTTGTCCAATAATTTATTGAATTATCAAAATATAAAGATAATTTATATGCGACATCAAAAGTAATATCTCCTTTTCCATTGATAATTGAAGATAAAGTTCTTTCTGAAATACCAGTTCTATATGCAAGTTCTTTTGCAGTCATTTCCATCACTTCTAGCGAATTTTTAATATATACACCAGGATGAATTCTTCTAATATTTGTCATAATGTTCACTCAACTCCTTTATTCTAATTTTTTTTATACTTTTCAAAAATTCTTTTTCATTTTCAGTAGGTTGTAAAACGTTATCATTCTCATCAAGCATTTGAATCAATACTCTCCACTTACTTTTTTTCTTGTCCAATGATAAAGAATAATATTCCTTTAAATTACCTTTTTTATGTTCCATGAAAAAAAACATACTACTTTTTATATCATATGCATTTTCAGCAGCTTCTATAGCTCCTAACAGCATTATCATTCCATCGGATATTGCTTTTCCGTATGTTTTTTTCATATATCTTTCATCTTCATAGTCTTCTTTTAATTTAGATGGGCTATATTCATACTTCATTAGCAACCTCCTTTATTTTCATATTACCATAATTGTAATTTGAATTCAATTGCATGTTTTATTAAAATTACAAAATATGTAATTTCAAATAAGAATATTAAATAAATTACATACTGTTTTAATCTATCAATAAGAAAAAAATACTGATAATTTTTTATCAATATCTTTTATAACATTTTATTTTAAACTACAATAATTGTATCAACAACTTTATAAACTTTTTTCAATTTATTTTGACAAAAATTTCCTAAAGCATAAACATTAAAATCTTATTATAAATTAATTAAGCAAATTTTAATTATTCCACACTCTTTAATGATTCAATCATATCAATTTTTTCTAATGAAAAATGAGTGATTAAATTTACAATTAAAGTAAACAAAATTGAAAGCAAAGATGCATACACAAAACTTAAAAAATTAATTTTATGAATAAATCTAACATATTCTATTTCAACTGTCGAGATCACAATATTAGTTAAAAAATATCCGAAAATCAATCCAATAATAATTCCAATGATAGTTAAAATAATATTTTCTTGAGTAATATAATGATCAACTTCTTTTTGATAAAATCCTAAGACTTTTAAAGTTGCAATTTCTCTTTTTCTTTCATGAATATTGATATTCGATAAATTATATAAAACAATAAATGATAATAAAGCCGCAAGAACAATTAAAATAATAACTACCTTATTTAAAGATTGTAGCATATCATCAGCGCTATCTATAGCATCTTGTACAAATGTTACATTTAATATGTCTTCATTATTTAATAATTTTTTTTGAAAGTTTTCTTTTTCTTCTTCATTTAGATTTTTTAATTTAATATATGCAGTATTAACAATCATTTCTTCATTAGTAACTTGTTTATAAGTAGATTCAGTCATATAAACATAGTGATAAATATAATTTTCAACTACTGAAGCAATGGTAAACGAATAGCTATTATAATTATTATCATTGAATTCAATTTTATCGCCTTTAGATAAAGATAATAATTGAGCTAATTTATCAGAGATAAAGACTTCATTATCATTTAAAGATAAGTTTTCTTTTGTCTTAACATCATAAAAATGTTGAAATTCTTCATATCCATTTTCTAAAACGTTAATTGTAATATCATATTGACCAGTTTCACCATTAATTAAACTAACATTGCTATGAGAAACTATTTCATCTTGAACTAATAAATTATCAGCTTCTTTTTTACTAATATTAGAAAAATAAACTGTTGCGTCTTGGCTAGTTACATAACCGAATTGCTTTTCAGGAATATCAGAAATAGAATCTCTAATTCCAAATCCACATAGCATTAATGCGCAACATCCAGCAATACCTAAAGTAGTAACAATAACTCTTTTTTTATAACGAGAAATATTTCTAATAGTGATTTTATTAGAAAATTTAATTCTATTCCAAACCGCATGCCATTTTTCTAAAAGAATTCTTTTGCCCGGTTTAGGTGCTTTAGGACGAAGTAATTCTGCCGGTTTAGCTTTTAATTCTTTAACAAGAGTAAATAATGTAGCTCCCCCAATACAAATCACAGCAATAATAAATCCTATTAAGGAATCCTTAAAGTTCAAATTAATATAAAATTTTGGTAAATCAAATAAAATACGATAAATACTATTAATCATACTAGGAATGATTATCACTCCTAATCCAACTCCTAAAATTCCCCCTATTAATGTAGCAAGTAAAGCAAATAGCATATATTTAAATAAGATTTGATTATTTGAAAATCCAAGCGATTTAAAAGTACCTAACATCAAACGATCATCTTCAACCATTCGATTCATTGAAACAAGAGAAACTAAAATAGCGACTGCATAAAAGACAAGAGGAAATACATATGCTAAATTAGTAATCGAATTTGTATCATCAATATAGCTTTTATATGTTGAATTATCTAATCGATCATAAACATATATTCTTGCATTATCAACAATTCTTTTCAAAGAATTAACATAATTATTAAAAGATTCAATTGTATAACCTTGTGCTGCAATTTGGCTAAGTAAATTATTATATTCTTCAGTTGAATTTTCATATAAAATAATGCCATCATATAATTGTTTATATAAAGAATAATTAGCATCATTTTTATCAAGTTGAGAAAAATATACTTTGAATTCATCTTGACTCATATTTATTAAACCTAAATAATAATCAATTAATTTTTTTTCTTCATTATATTTAATAATATTATCATTTACTTCTTTTAAAGGTTCATAAATTTCTTTAACCTTATCAAGTTTATTTTTTAAAACTTTTTCTTCTTTTAAAACTAATTTATTTTTAACATTATCAATAAGATCAACATATTTTTTAGAATTTGTTTGATATAAATTAGCATCCTTAACTGTAATATAAATATTTTTATAATAATCTAAAGAAAAAGTATTTAAAGTGGTAAACCCATAAAAATTAATTGTTCCATTACCAACATTTGTTTTTCCACGATTATTACTTAAATCAGCATTAGAAAAAAACAATGTACTATCAACAACACCTTTAATTACAAATGTATTATTTTTAAAACAAGTTTCATCAAAAGTAATTGTATCACCAATTTGATACTCACTTTTTTCAATAAAAGCTTTTTCAACAAGTAATTCATTGTCTTTTAAAGAAGAAATATCATAATCTAATTTATTTAAAGAAGAAGTAACACTAGCAATTTGAATCACATAATCTTTATCATTTTTTCCTTTAAATGGAGTATCGTTATAATTTGATAATTCAATATCTTTAATTTCTTCAATATCTGAAAAATAATCAAGATTATCAAATCCTAAAGTAGAAGTTAGTTTAATATCATATGTATTTGCTTCTTTATAATATTGATCTAAAGAATCCATCATAGCCGGCGCAGTAGCTTTTAATCCTGAAAAAACAAATACACCTAAAAAGCTCATTATTAAAAGAGAAAGAAATCTTGGAAAAGAATTTTTAATTTCTCTTAAAGAAGTTGTAACTAATCTATTCTTTACCATTCTATTTCTTCCACCTTTTGAGGATTTTTATTAATAATTACATCTTCAACTTTTCCATTTTTAAACTTGATAACCTTATCCGCCATCGGAGCAATTGCACTATTATGAGTAATAATAATTACTGTGATATGATACACTCTTGATTGTTTTTCAAGTAAAGATAAAATTTGTTTACCAGTCTTATAATCTAAAGCTCCTGTAGGTTCATCACATAATAATATTTTTGGGTTTTTAGCAATAGCACGAGCAATCGCCACTCTTTGTTGTTCACCACCAGATAATTGAGAAGGAAAATTTTGTTTACGATCTTTTAAGCCCACACTATCAAGAATAGTATTAGGATTATGATAGTTTTTACATAATTGAACAGCTAATTCAACATTTTCTAAAGCAGTTAAATTTTGAACCAAATTATAAAATTGAAAAATAAATCCGATATCATTTCTACGATACTTAATTAAATCTTTATTAGATAATTTTGCAATATTAACATTATCCACTAAAACATCACCTTTAGTTGGCGAGTCCATTCCACCTAAAATATTTAAGCAAGTAGTTTTTCCAGCCCCACTAGGGCCAAGAATAACCACTAATTCACCTTTTTCAATTTCAAAATTAGTATCATCTAAAGCATTAATAGATACTTCACCCATTTTGTAAGTTTTATAAACATTTTTTAATTCAATATAAGCCATAAAATTACACTCCAATTTATAAATAAATTATATTAAAAAAAAATAAAAAAAACACTTAAAAAAAGAAGATGCTAATTTTTAACATCTTCTTATATAACTTAATTCTTCTTTAAATTATTAATTAATTCTTGTTTTCTTTTTTCAATCTCTTCTTTGGCCTTCTTTATATCTTCACCATGTGCATTTTCAAAATCTTCAAAGAATTTATCTTTTGTTTTATTTATTTCTTCTTCAAATGAAGCAGTTTTACTAGTTAAATAAGCATTAATTTCTTCTTCAGACTTTAATTCATCTTTAATTTTATTTAAAGAATCTAAAGCTTTTTGCAATTTATCTTTAATATATTCAATCGAAGTTGTAGCACTTTCTTTATAAGAATTTAATGTACTTTCTAAACTATTTAAAGTTAATTCCGCTGCATTAAGTTGAGCTTTTAAAGTTTCAGTAATTAAGCCATCTTCTCCACTTTCATTAATCTTATTTTTTAAAACAATTACTTCATTTTTTGCTTCAATTACTTTTTTATAAGCTTTTTGATAAGAAGATTCTTCACTAACTAAATTATCATAAATAGCTTCATCAAGTTCAGTATAAAAACTTGAAATAGTATTATAAGCAAGATTATATGCTTCAATAGTTGCTTTATAAACAAGTGAAGAAAATGATGACAAAGAATTTTTGATTACTTCATTTTCTGTTAAGTTAATCTTTGAATTTTTAGCTTGATTATAATAATATTCTAATTGTTCTGAATAAATAGAGGATCTTTCAAGTTGGTAAGCAGCAATATATTTTAATAATTGCTCCATAGACATATTTTGAACATCTTCTTTTTTTAATGATGGATCTTGTTTTAAAACATATTCTTCAAGTTCACTTCTAGTATATTTATTGATTTCCTTAATAGTAGAAGTAATATTAAATTTTTCACAAGCATCAGAAATATATGATTTAACATCATTAACAAGTTGATCATATGCTTCTTTATCACTAGAAATAGAAATCTTAATATTATTTTGATCTATAGTAACATTACCATTCAATAAATATCCAGATTCATTTTCCACTTTAATGATAATTTCAAGAGCCTCTTTTAAATCTTTATCAACAAGATCTTCTTCGTAAACTATCATCTTTCCTTCATCATTATCGCCTCGAACAGACATAACTTTATTATTTTTATCAACAACAAGTTCCACACTAGGATTAACATCAACACTCACTAAAGCATTTGCTTCTTGAACAATATTAGCATTCTTCACTACACAAATAGTAACTACAGATGCTGCAACAACACTAACTCCTGCAATAGATGCAAATAAAATTTTCTTATTCATAAAACTCTTCCTTTCTGAAAATTCAATTTGTGAAGAAATTTGATTTTGAATATTAGGTGCTTTAAATTTTTTTAGGAAGTTTTTTTTATATTTTTTCTCTACGTTCATCTTTTTTCCTCCTCATAATGCTTTCTTAAGATTTTAAGAGCTTTATAATACTTTCCTTGAACTAAACCAATTGACTCTTTCATTTCATCTGCTATTTCTTGAAACGAATAATCAAGAATTACTTTTTTATAAACAATTTTTGCTTCTTCTTTATCTAACAAATGATTTAAAGTTATGCTTACCATAAATAAAGAATTATCCTCTTCATACGAAGCGTTATCAGGAATACTTAAAGTTTCCTTATTATTCTTTCTTTTTCTATAAGCATTTAAAGCACAATTTTTAGCAATTGTAGCGATATATTGTTTAAAATTACCATTATCAACATAATTTTCAATATCATTCATTAATTTAATAAATGTATCTTGTAAAATATCTTGAGCAGCAGTTTCATCTTTAACAATATCAAGTGCTATATAATAAACTAATTTATAATATTGTTTATAAATAATATTAAAAGCATACTTTTTTCTTTTTTTTAAATCTTGGATAACCATCGCATCAACAATCATTTTTCCTCCTACTTACTATAACAATGTAAACTAGTGAAATTATTTAAAATTATAATAAAAATTTTTATTAATGGAAAAAAAACTTGTTTTAATATGCAAAAACAAGCAAATATGTTACTTAAATATAATTAATATTATTTATAAATTACTTTATTGATATAAGCTGTAATTATAAATATAATTATTTTGAAATAGAATCATTTTAATTTTCATGGAGGATTTTATGAAAAAATTATTTTTATTAATAAGTTTATTATTATTTGGATGCAATCAGATAGTTTCATCAAGTCAATATGTTACTTCTTCTAATAGTACATCAAGCGAAACATCTAACTCAGTAGAAACTACTTTGTCTTTAACAAGTAATACTTCATCAAATGATAATACTTCTTCAGTAAGTCAAACTGAAAGTACTTCACAAACATCTTCAAATAATATACTTAACCCTGATGGAAGTAAAAAATTACCTGCTCCAGAAAATATAAATAATAAATATTCTATTGGAAACAACAATCAAACTATGTCATCATTTACTTTTTCTTCATCTATGCCAGATTATTTTCGAGGAATCTATGGAAACAATTTTGTTGAAGAATACTATGCAAATGGGCAATTAAAAATAACAAGCGATAATAACGCTAAACAAGGCTTTCAAACTGGAATGTTTATTTCAAATAAAACATTAGAAGTTAGATTACAGATTGGTGAAATGCATCCAAAACAAAAAGCGAATTACGATAAAACTAAACCTATTTTATTAATCTATGCATATAACGATAATAGTGAATTACTTCAACAAATATCGATTGATAAAGATGTTTTTACTTCTAAGAAAGAAAATAATTATATTAAATTTTATATTAAAAACGCTAAAGAAATTTCTTATTTAGAAGTTAGAGCAATTCAATTACCATATGATAACAGTCGTTCATATAATTTTGGTTTTAAAGGGATAGATTTAATAGCTTGGATGTATGAATAAATAAAATTATGCTAACACTATCCTTAAGGAGTAAGTTATGCAAAAAGGAAAAGCTAGTAAACTATTTAACGCTTTAAGTGATGAATCAAGAATTACCATTTTAAAAACTCTTTATCATAATAATTCAATGTATGCAAGTGAGTTATTAAATCTTGTTGAATGTGGACAATCCACTTTATCTTATCATATGTCTATTCTTCTAGAGGCAAATTTAGTATCATCATATAAAAGACAAAGAAAAGTATATTATAACTGTAATAAACCATTAGTTAATGAATTAATGGAATATATTAAAAATTAAAAACTTGTAAATTTCTATGAAAAAAAGTATCTAAAACTTGTAAATTAAGCATTAAAAAATGTATTAAAACTTGTAAATACATCTTAATTTTTATTAATAAAACTTGTATAATATGTTTAGAGGAAAACATATGGAAAGATTAAAATTACAGGAATTAATTAATTGGTATAAGAAAAAACGTCGTAAGCCTTTAGTTATATGGGGAGCTAGACAAGTTGGAAAAACTTATCTAATTAAAAATATATTTGCCAAACGCTATTTTAAAGATTATCTATATATTGACTTAAAAAAAGATGATGATGCAAGAAATTTCTTTTCAACAACCTCAAATGCACAAAAATATCTAAGTTATATAGAAGCAAGATATAATAAGAAAATTACTGAAGATGTTCTTCTTATTTTCGATGAAGTACAGCAATGTCATCAAGTTTTATCATCCTTAAAATATTTTAAACAAGATTACCCTTCTTTACCAGTTATAGCTACAGGATCTATGGTTAGATTATCACTTAGACATGAAGAAACTAAAAATACAAACGATGAATTTTTATTTCCAGTTGGTGCCATCGATTCATTAAATATATATCCTTTAAATTTTGAAGAATACCTTTTAAACACAAATAACACATTATTAAATAGAATAAAAGAAGCCTATAAAAATAAAATTCCTCTTCAATCATATGAACATGAACTTGCTCTTGATTCATTATATGAATTTTTAACTATTGGTGGTTTACCTGAAGCATTAAATATTTTTATTGAAGATAAATCATATGTTGATGCAAGAAATGAAATAAAAAATATTTACGATAATTATTTATCTGACATGGATTTATATAATGTTTCAAATGAAACCATTTTAAAAACAAGAAATGTATTTAAAAATATTTTTTCACAGCTTAATAAAGAAAATAAAAATTTTAAAATAACTCAAATAGAAAAAGGTAAATCAAATAGAGATTATTTTAACGCCTATCAATGGTTAGAACTTGCAAGAATTGTTTATAGAAGCAAAAGAAAAACAGGTAAAGTTAATTTACCATTAATTGAAGAAGATGAAGGAACTTTTAGATTATATTTATCTGATATTGGAATGTTTACATATCAAAGCAAAATTAATCAAGCAGATTTTTTTGTTAAAGATAAAAGAAATACTCTACCAGGTATCTTTTATGAAAACTATGTAGCAACAGAATTAGCAGCCAAAGATATACCATTATTTTATTGGGTAGGAAACAACACTAATGAATTTGAATTTATAGTTGAAAATAATGGAAAAATATTACCAATAGATGTTAAAAAAAGTGGAGGAAAATTAAACTCACTAGAATCATTTAGAAAATGTAACCCTAAATCAACTGCAATAAAGATTTCTACCAATAATTTTGGATATAATCAAGAAAATGATATTTTAACAATTCCACTTTATGAAGTTTTCTTATTAGCGGATGATTTAGCAAATAATAGAAAAATAATATAGAAGTAAAAAAATTCATCTGATACGATGAATTTTTTAATGCTTTATTTAATAAAATCATATAATGATTTACCAAATTTTTTAGAAACCAGTAAACCAAATGTTCCAGGACCACAATGAGCGCAAACATTAATTGCAATTGGTAAAACAGCAGTTTGATAGCCATTTAAGAAAATATTTAATTCACTTTTTAAGAATTCAATTAAAGACTCATCACAATCAAAAGAAACAAGTGTATAATCATAATCCTCTTTAGGAAATTTTTGAACTAATTCATTAATCTTATCATGCATAGTTCTTTTTACATTTTTAGTAATTGAATCTTTTTCTAATGCTCCATCTTTAAAACATAAAACAGGTTTAATACCAATAAGGTTACATAAAGCCGCAATAGTAGGTGAAATTCTTCCACCATTTTTTAAAGCTTTTAAATTCTCAGGAATAAATACTACAAAACTATCTTCTTTTCTTTTTTCAATTTCATCTTTAATTTCTAAAGGCGATTTACCATTTTGAAGCATTTCATATGCACATAAAACATGCGAAAGCATCAAAGAACATACTGAATATGAATCAATAACTATAATCTTATTATCAAAATATTCTCTTGATATATCATTAAATAATGTATTCATTGATGATAATTTACTAGAAATAGTAAAATGAATAATTTGATCATATCCTTGAGCAAAAATATTTTTAAAATATTCTATAATATCTCCAGGAGGAGGCGTTGATGTTTTAATAGATTTATTGCCTCTCATAGAAGCTAATAATTCATCTTGAGAAATAGTAACTCCATCTAAATACTCCACTCCATCAACAATAACATTTAATGGGAAAACAAAAATATTTAAATCCTTAGCAAGATCTTTATTAATAGTACATGACGTATCCGTTGATAATGCGATTTTCATAGTTAAATCCTTTCATTAACACGAATTATACCACACTTTACACCATTTTTGTATAATAATTTCGAATTAGTGACATTTATCAAAGTATTTTTCTTAAAACTTCTTTTTCATTTTTATCACGTAAAGAATAAAATTCGGAAACTAAATCGTCATCAATTACTCTAAACATTTCTAATAAATCTTCCGCTAAAGGATAATTATTTAATTCACTTTTCTTTATCCAAAACACTTTACCTTCACTAGAAGATTTTAATTCACCAAAAAACTCATTACATTTAAAACAAAAAGTAATATACCTAGCCCCACATAAATTAGTCCAATGAGAAACTCCACATAATTTAGGATTTTTAATATCTAAATTTGTTTCTTCTTTAATTTCACGAATAGTCGATTCTACAATTGATTCATCTTTTTCTAGATGACCACCTGGAAAAGTAATCCCTGGCCATGTTTTTTTCGTTCTTTCTTGAACCAAAATATTTTCTCCATCATAAATTAAACACATATTTGTTAAAATAACATTTTCACTTCGAGCCATATTAATCTCCTAAACAAGATTTTATTATAAAGAAAAAATAAGAAGAAATCTCTCCTTATTTTATATAATTTTATCTTTTAGATATAAAACAAAACTTCGATTAAGAATAAATGATCTACTAGCAAAAATATCTCTAGTAACTTCTAATCCAGTTGCCGTATCAATCAATTGCTTATTATTATTTTCACAATAAGTAAATAATTTATCAAAATTATTAATACTATTATCATCTTTACAAAATATTGAAGTTTCTAAACTCAGTTTAGCAAATACATCAGATTCATGACTTGCAAAATAATTACTAGATTTGATTAATGAATCATAATCAATAAATACATCATCACTCGGCTTTTGATTTAAAATCATAATAGTATTTTCTTCATCATTTTTTCTATATCCAATATTAATTGATGTTGGTAATCCATTTTCTAATTCAAAACAAAACACTAAACTAAAATTTCCAGAAGCAAGTGCTTTAACTTTTTTACTATCCTCGCTTAAAGATAATAAAACATTTCCTTCGCTAGTGTTATTATTTTTATCAACAATAATAGATTTTTCACCTAAACTAGAAAATGGATTTTTAGCGGTATGGTTTGAATCTTTCAACGCTTTATTGAAATTAGTAATTTCTATATTTGTCATTGCATCTAAATAGTATTTAACATCATTAAGAGAAGAACAATTTTCATTTAAAACTGCAATCTCATCACCTTCAGTTAAATAAATACGATCAATTGTATAATATTGAGTGTGTGCATTACCAATATCAGTAATAAATATCTTTTTATATCCAGAGGCTGAATAATCATTAATTGATCCATTTAAATTATTACCAGTTACATGATATTCATCAATTTTTTGAAACCCTATAACATAAGATGTTGGATCTTTATTAGTGTTTTCATATTTTTGTAGTAACCAATAAAGACCATATGTATCACGGTGATCATTTTGTTTAGATCCATATACTGCAACATATTTATTAGTATTTTTAAATTTTTGTACTAAATTTGTTACTCTAGTATTTTGTTCTTTCTCAAATGACTGAATATCACTAGTAATTTTATACTGCATAAAGTTAATATCAACATTATAATATCCAGGTTCTAAATTTAATTCTTTTAATTCTTGATAATCAATAATCGTATTCCATGCTTCTCGCCATAAATTTGCATCTATTTGAATGTTCTTAATATCACTTTTACCAGTTGTATCGATATAAATACCTTTGGTGTAATAATTTATTTCCAAATCATCAGTATTATCTTTTTCGTTTTGAAACAAACCAACAGTATATCTTTTTTTAGAATAATCAATTTCGCCAATTTGTTTATATGCATAAAAAGTATCACTATTTAAATCGTTATCTGAATTAATTCTAAATTTCAAAAATGGTGTAGTTACTCCACCTATACTTTTGTCAGGAGAATAATTTTTTGCTTCAAAAACTGGATATAAATAAATAATATGGTCATTTAACTTCGATCCATCTGCAGCAGTTGTACTATCACTAGTAGATGCTAAATTATCCAAATAATTTAAAGAAGTATTTTCTGAAATTTGAGAAATTTCACCTTGACAACCATAGTTACCTATTCCATACGGAGTTCCTTGAGTTAATTTCCATCCTCTATTATCTACAATTTTCCAACCTAAAGAAGACATATCTTTATATCTACTACCATCATACATTGCTCTTTTTTTGGAAGTTTCCTTATCATAAGTCCAGCCAACAAACTCAGGCCCAAATCCAAATTGATCTTTAAATTCAGTGCCAGCAATAACACTAGACAAAAGAGAAGAAGAAATACTACCTTTAACAGTTATTGATACATAATTATATTCTCTTTGAGTTATACCAATACTATCATTTTCTCTAATAAAACCTGTGAAATCACATTTATTAAACTTAGTAATAACTTCTGAACCATTGCCTTCACCTGGTTTTGTACTATTTAATTTTTCATTATCAATTTCTTTTGCAGCAAAATAAAATTTTGAACCATCAGGAAAAAATATATTAGCTTGTTTATTATTTGTAGCTTGTGGACCACCAATTAAATAAGGATCTTCTTTATATTTATATGGATTATTTTCACTATCAGCAATCACTAAAGGATCATCGCTAGTAAATCCATCCGCTCCAGTAGCATAATAAGGAGAAGCAAAAAAATAAATACGATAATAATCGTTATTAATCTCATTAAATTTTGTATTAATAAAATTAGTTGTTATATCATCAATCTTATGAATATCAGAGAAATTATAAAAAGCAAAACCAGAAGAAATAAGTCCTACTGATAATAACAAAACTGTAAAAACTAAAATAAATACTCTTTTCATATTAATTACCTGTTTTCACAAGAGTTAAACTAAACTCAACTGTAATTTTAGAGTTTTTTCTTGCAATAATATTACTTTCAATTCGGTGTTTAAATTCTTCTTTTGAAGTGGAAGCGTCTGGAGACATAATACCTTCAAATATTTCACCATCTTGATTAAAAATATAATTTTTATAAGCCATTTCCATAGTAAAATGAAGATTTTGACTTGATGAATGTGCAACATTACTTTGAATTAAGCAAGAATAAACTACTCTTGTTGAGCTATCATCACCAGAAACTAAATCATATTTAATATTTCTATTATCTTCTTTATAAGTAACATAAGTTGGTTCAAAAAAATCAATAATTGAATTTGAAGTAGGATAATGAATTATTTCATTATTTTGATTAAATGTTTCTGATTTATACCCTCTTGCATCAGTATCTTCAATAATAAAACTAGAAATTAATCCAATAGAGTATCCATCTGGAATAGTAGCAAAATTATCAGAAGGTGATTTATAATCTAGCATAAAATTACGCTTAGCGGATAAATTATCACTTCTAATAAAATAGATACTATCAATATCCATAAATAATTGTGTGGTTAATGAAGAAGTTTCTTCATCAAGATGTACTTTATTTCCTTCACTATCTATAGATTCATAAACAAGTTTAATTGAGCCAAGTTCAGGGTTATCAGTAATTGAAATATTAACATCTTGGCTACTTGATGTTTTATCATCACCAAAATAGAAGAAGGCAAAACCACCTCCCACGACAAGAGGTAATATAAAAAATGGAAGAAACATTAAAACTAATTTCTTTTTCATTATTTTACTCCTTTATGTATTTTGGCATAGATATTCTCTTACTCTAATTTCAAATTTTCTTGATTAAGAACGTTTATATACGAAAAATCATATGTACTATCAATATTTACATATGATGAATCTTCTGCATGCTCAATATCATAAGCAACGCATCTATAAATTAATACTAAATTGTATCTAGCATTATATACTTCTAAGATTCGATCAAATAAGGCAGTATAAATTATCAACAAGAAGAACGCTGTAATTACAACAATCATTCCAATACTGGATCTTAAGTATCCAACAATATAACCAAGTGGAACATTCTTTTTTCCTTGATAACCATTTGTTTGGAATACACCAACAATCATATTCTTTTTGACTTTAATTTCACCAGCCATAGAGCTAGGATTAGCATCACCTCTAAAAGTATATAAAGGTTCATTATGTTCATCATAATCAACATTAATCAAACGATGAATAACTGTAAGATAGTTATCATTAGTTGATTTCATTTTAAAGGCAACAACATCAAAAGGTTTAATATTATTAACATAATTTTGATCTTTTGAAATAGTAATCAATGTGTATTGTTTAATACGATCATCTTCATTTAAATTACCATTTTCATCTAATAAATAAGTATTACCACTATAAGCAGTGGCCATTGAATTCGTTTCAACAATTAAGCTAGTTTCATTTAAAAACCAAAATAGTTGGTTTTGAGAAGAAACCAAAAAAGCAAAACCAACACAAGTTAGCACAATTAAATATATATTAACTGCGATAACTGTGTTGATATCACTTATTCTTTTAGTAAATCTTTTCTTTTTTTCATAATAATCAACGATTGATTCTGTAGATTTTTTTCTTTTGGCAAAACTTTTATAATCTTGTTTTACTTCTTCTTCAATCTCTACATCCTCAAGATGATTATCTATATTTCTTTTTCTTGAATTAAAGTAGAGAACTGCTATGCCGATAAATGCTGCAGCAAAGAATGCAATAACTATTCCTGCAATAATGTAGGATAAGTTAGTCATAATTATGCTAGCTGCTAATGTATTTACCATAGCAAGTCTCCTTTTGTGTGGATTATGCAACCAAACTTACAAGTTGTGCTGCATATTGAACAACAATAGCATTTGAATCTAAATTAACAATAATATCATGTAAAGTTTTATATTCAGAAGAATTTGTAGGTTCTTGATTTTTAGCATATGATGCTGTAATACTATGTGCGGTGTCTTCGTTATTTAAACCCCAATAAATTTTTCTTGAATCGGATGTTTTTGCCTCATAGATAATTCTATCACTATCAACTTTTTTTGTCATTTTTTCATTACCAAAACTAAAGTCAACATAACTTGCTAATGTAGAAGGTAATGATAATTTAACTGAGAATTCATAACCAATAACACCATTAACTGTATCTGAAGAAAAGTGGTTTTCTGTTGAATGATCTTTATGTGTTCCTAATGTACTTTCTGATGCAACGTATTCAGCATATTTTTTTGCACCTTCACCAAAAACAAAAGAAATTCCTGTAGCTTCAACTTTATCAAATCCTGCTGGTCTAGTGTTAGCTGTTTGGTCAAATTGAATTTTAAATGGACTTGCTTGATCAATTTTACCAACTTTTACTAATTGTGTTATATCATGTGTAACATTATCTTGCGCTTTTGATGTTTCAAATTCATTATTAAATACCCAAAGAGCAAATCCTGATCCAATAACTGCAGCGGCTGCAAGTGCTGGTAAAATTGTACCAATTAAAAGTTTTTTCTTCATACTATTTTTCCTCCATAAAATTATAATTTGTAAAAAACAAAACTTTTGGAGAGTGCATCCAAGTAAAAACTTAGATATTTTTTATTTTCCACCACTCTCTAATGGAAAATAAACTAACATTATACTTTTTTTCTTGTTAAAAAATAAGAATTATAAAGAATAATTTACATAGGGATTTCTATAAATCGGCAAGAAAAATAGGTAATAAACTACTCTTTTTTAACATTTAACAAACAATCGACATGATTAAATTTGTTAAGCAAGAGTTATTAAACATATTTTCATATAGTTTGTCAAGAAAAAAAAAAAAAAAGACTATTTTCTCTTTAATTTAAGCCTATAATTAGGTATTTTTCCATTCTGAAGCTATAATGTGCACAATTTAGATGATGAAATATGAATAATATTAAAATTTTAACACTACGGTTTTTTTTGTTATTTTATTCGATTTATATATATGTTATGATATTTAGTACTTTTAGGAGGATTTATGAAAAAAAAGAGAATTATAGCAAGTGTCACAACAATTTTATTTAATGTATGTGTCATTTTAGTGGGTATTTTATTATTAGTTAATTTAGAACCGATAATTTATTCTGATTTCTTTTCTAATAGTGAAGAATCTATTTCTATATATGGGCTTGAGACAAAATATGTTCCTCAAGGTTTAACTTATGTAGAGGATAAAAATGCCTTTTTATGTTCAGGATATATGAATGGTAATGTTAGTGCATCAAAAATATATGTTATAAATGAAAATGATGAAGCTAAATATTTAGAGGTTAAAAACGAAGATGGTAGTGATTTTTTAGGTCATGTAGGTGGTATCGCCACTCATTTAAATAAAGCATATCTTGCTTGTGATAATGATGAATATAATAAAATATTTGAATTAGATTTAGATGAAATTCTTAATTGTGAAGATGGTGGATCAGTTAAGGTTATTAATTCATATAAATTAGATGTTAATCCAGCTTTTATATACGTTTATGGAGATAATTTCTTTGTTGGTGAATTCTATAAAGAAAAAAGTTATGAAACAAATCCTAATCATCACTTACTTACTCCAAGTAAAGAAGTTAACCATGCTTTGTGTTATAGTTATAAAGCTAGTGAAAACGGTGTTGATTTCAATCAAGTAAATTATGTTTTATCAATTCCTGATATAGTTCAAGGATTTACTTTAACACCAAATGGTAAATTTGTTGTCTCTAAATCATGGGCTATTGCTTCTTCAACATTAGGTATTTATGATAAGGTTTTAAATTATGAAAGTACTTATGAAAATCATAAATTATATTATTTATGTGCTAAAACGTTATCAAAAGAAGTTAGAATGCCACCTATGTCAGAAGAATTAACTTATTATAAAGGAATGGTTCTTGTTAATTTTGAATCTGCAGGTTGCAAATATAAGAAAGTTAATCTTTATAGACAAACAAAAATTCTTGGTTACAAATTAGCATAATCTTGCATTAATCTATCTAATAGATTATATTATTTCTTGAAAGAGGTAATATATGGCAATTTGTAAAGTTAAGTGTCCTAATTGTGGAGAAATTAGTGAAGTTGAAGCAAATGATTTCAATGTTGTTTGTAAGTTTTGTGGGGTTCCTTTTATGCCTAAAGAAGGTATCGATTGTTATAACAACCACATTTCTCAACTTGTTAATAATTTAAATGTTGATACAGTTAATGTAAATACTGAAAACATTGATAATTACGCATTATTAGGTATTGCTTCCTTAAAAGAAAAAAATCATGAAAAATGTGGTTTTTATGCAGATGATATTCTAAAAAGAAATCCATCTTCATGTGATGGATTATTATTAAAAGCTTATTTTGTTTCTGATAATTATTCTAAAGAAGAAGGCATTAGATATTATCTTCTTGCTTATGAAAACGCTCCAGAAAATAAAAAAGACTTAATCATCTCAACTTTTAAAGAAAATATGCTTGAATATTCAAGTGAAAACTTCTCTTTCTTATTTGCCACTTTAATAAACAAAAAAGCATATTTTGATTTATTTAAATACGCATTATCAATTTTCTTTTCTTTATATAGTGAAAAACCACTTGTTTATGAAGAAACTTTAAAAATAACTACTTTAATCGATTATTTCAAAACTGATAAAACTAATCTTGATAATAATTTAGTGTTACTTGATTCATTATTAGTTTTATTAGAAAACGAAGAAGTAGTTAACGCCATAGATTTAAATATTATTAATAAACAAGTAGAAAAAGGCCTTAATAAAAAGCAAATTAAACTTTATTCATATTATTTCTATATTAACGATCATAGTATTGTTAATTTTGATTTAGAAAATGAAAGTAAGAATTTAGAAAATTATCTAAATGAGCACGCTTATCAATTAACCACTTTAAAAGGTGGTTGCTATGTAGCTACTTGTGTATATGGTAGCTATAACGCCCAAGAAGTATGGACATTAAGAAGATTCCGTGATTTCTTCTTAAAAAAACATATTTTAGGTCGTTTATTCATAAAATTATACTATTCAATATCCCCAACCCTAATAAGACTATTTAGAAATAAGAAATGGTTTGTATCATTTAATAAAAAAGCTTTAAATAGTTTTGTTAAACATTTAAATAGTCGGGGATATTCATCCTCGCCTTATCGAGATTAAACATGAATTTATTAGAAATTAAAGATCCTTCATTTTTAAAAACATTATCAAAAAAAGAGTTAATATCATTAGCAAATGATATTCGCTTTTTTTTAGTTGAAAATGTTTCCAAAACAGGTGGCCATTTATCAAGTAATTTAGGGGTTGTCGAATTAACTATTGCTATGCACACTATCTTTGATACACCTAATGATAAATTAATTTTTGATGTTGGTCATCAATGTTACACTCATAAAATATTAACAGGACGTGCAAATCAATTTAATACATTAAGAAAATACCAAGGACTAACTGGATTTATTAATAAAAATGAGTCTATTTATGATGTTTGGGAATCTGGGCATTCTTCCACTTCCTTATCTGCTCAATGCGGAATGCTATTAGCTAATGAAAGTAAAAATAAAGTTGTTGTCTTAATTGGTGATTCTTCCATTGCTAATGGAACAGCTTTTGAAGCATTAAACTATATGGCTACTTTAAAAAATACTGCTCCAATTATTATTTTAAACGATAATAAAATGTCAATATCCAAAAGTGTCGGAGCAATTTCACGTTCTTTTTCTAAATTAAGAAGCACCAAATTTTATCAAAAAACTAATAACGCTTTAGTAAAAATCTTTCCACGATTTATTAGAACCATATGTCATAGAATTAAAACCTCTATTAAAGGATTAATTTTAAAAGAGAATATATTTGAAGATATGGGATATGATTATATGGGACCATATGATGGAAATGATTTATCCGTTTGTTTAAAAATTTTAAAATCTGCTAAAGAATTAAATAAACCTTGTGTTTTACATTTTGTAACAAAAAAAGGCAAAGGTTATAAATTAGCTGAAGAAGATAAAAATGGCAATTACCATGGAATTGGACCATTTGATATTAAAACCGGAATAGCAATAAAAAACACTTTACCTAATCAAAAAAGTTTTTCATATTTAAGTGCTAAAATAATTACTAAATTAGTCGAAGAAAAAGATTATTATGTTATTACTCCAGCAATGATTAAAGGAAGCGAATTAGATACTTTACAAAGTAAATATCCACATAAAGTTTTAGATGTGGGAATTGCTGAAGAACATGCTACTATTATGGCTAGTAGTTTAGCGCAAAATCATAAAAAAGTTGTTTTAATGTTGTATTCTACTTTTTCACAAAGAGCTTACGATTATATTTTAAATGATATAGCAAGAACTAATAGTCATGTTATTATTGTTCTAGATCGATGTGATTTAGTAAGTGGAGATGGTTCAACTCATCAAGGAATATATGATATTAGTATGTTTTCTTCTATGCCTAATATAACTATTCTTGCCCCAAAAGATTATAGTGAATTAATAGCAAGTTTTATTTACGCTGATAAAATATCTTCACCAGTAGCTATTAGATATAGTAAAGCATATATTGAAGAAGATAACTCTTCATTAATTACTTTAGAAAAACCAACTTGGTTTACTTTAAAACAAGGTTCAGATTTAACTATTATTACTTATGGAAATAATATTAATTATGTTTTAGAAGCTATTAAAGATTTACCTTACAACATTGAAGTAATTGATGCTTTATTTATTAATCCATTAGATGAAGATAAATTAAAAGAAATACTAGAAAATAATAAACCAATTTTAATTTATGAAAATGTTATAAAACAAGGAAGTTTATCCTCATTAATTTATTCATATATAATAGAAAATAATTATCAAGTAAAAATAAAATCTATGGGATTAGATAAAAATACTATCGTTCCAACTGGTGATATTGAATCATTAAGAAAACTATTTAATCTTGATAAAGATAGTATCATTAAAAATATTGAAACTTTGTTAAAAAAAATATAACTAACTCTATTGTAATAATTATGAAATAATTAGATAATTAAAGAGGAATTAGAAAGGCTTATTATGAAAGATTTAAAATTAATAATTGAAGAATTAATCGAATATGGAAAAGTTCATCTTGATTTAAATGATTTAGATGCAATCTATGTAAGAAATCTTCTCTTACACCGCTTAAATGAAGACGCTCCTTATGATAAAGAAGTAGACTTATCATTTATTAAAGATTTAACAGTACCTGATGTTTTACTTGATGAATTAAGAGAAACTTTATCTAGTAAAGGATTTGAAAACATTGAACTTTTACTTGTCGAAATTATGGGAATGATTTCACCAATGCCAAGTGCAGTCAGTGAAAGAGTGCTTGAATTAGAAAAACAAGAACCAGGCAAAGGTTTAGATTATTTGTTCAATTTAGAGATTAAAAATAATTATATTCAAAAAACTGCAATCGATAGAAATATTTATTTCAAAAAAGAATACCCAGATAATTTTCTTGAAATAACTATTAACTTATCTAAACCAGAAAAGAAAAATACTGATATTGCTAAATTATTAACTAAACAAGCAGTAAAATATCCTCAATGTTTATTATGTTTAGAAAATTTAGGATATGCAGGAAGAAGTGATCACCCTGCTAGAGAAAATATTAGAATCGTTCCATTAACCTTACATGGAGAAAAATGGTTCTTACAATATTCTCCTTATGCTTATTTTGATCACCACGCAATTATCATTAATCAAGAGCATCATAATATGTCTATTAACGATAATACATTCATTAAACTTCTTGAATTTGTTGATGTTTTCCCAACTTTCTTCGTGGGCTCAAATGCTGATTTACCAATTGTTGGTGGTTCTATTCTTAACCATGAACATTATCAAGGTGGATTACACTTATTACCAGTTTTCTATTCTAAAGATAGAAAAGTCTTCTTCAAAACTAGTACAATGAAAGTATCATCATTAAATTGGTATAACACAGTTATTAGAATTGAAGGAACAAATATTAATGAAATTAGTGAATATTGTAAAAAATTATTCCACACTTGGATTAATTATGATGATGAAGAAGTTGATGTTATTTCCCATACTGGAACTACTAGACACTCCACAATCACTCCAATTGCTAGAAAAGTTGATAATAAATATCAAATCAATTTAATCTTAAGGAACAATCGTTGTAACGAGCAATATCCAGATGGAATCTTCCACGCTCATAAAGAATACCATCACATCAAACAAGAAGGTATTGGTTTAATTGAAGCAATGGGATTATTTATCTTACCACCTCGTTTAAAACGTCAAATGTCATATGTTGAAGAAATCTTAACTTCATCTACTGATATGAAAGAATATTTAGCTAAATACGAAGAATTATCAATCCATGAAGATATGATTAAAACATTAATTAATCAACATGGACAAAACTTAACTAAAGAAAAAGCTCATGAAGTAGTTAATGATTATCTTGCTACAACATGTAAAAACATTTTATGCAATACAGCTGTATTTAAAGCTGATGAAAAAGGCTTAAATGCCCTAGATAAATTTATGGAAAAAGTAGGAGAATAAATATGCGTTTTGAAACTAGAGTAAAAAAATTAACAAAAAGATTTGAATATAAATTCAAAACTGAACCAACAGAAGTCTTTTCTTCCCCAGGAAGAATTGAATTATTAGGGAATCACACTGACCACAACAATGGTAAAGTTCTTGTTTCTTCAGTAGACTTAAATATCATTGCTCTTAGTAAAAAAAGAGATGATGGTAAAGTTGTTTTCTATTCACAAGGTTACAAGAAAATGGAAGTATCACTTGCAAGATTAAATAAAAAAGAAAAAGAATATGGTACTTCACTCGCCTTAATTCGTGGTGTCTTATTCAAAATGAAAGAATTAGGATATAAAATCGGTGGTTTCTCAGTTTGTTCTGATTCAACTATCTTTAGAGGTGCTGGTGTTTCTTCTTCAGCAGCCTTTGAAGTCTTAATTGCTAAAATTGAATCATACTATTATAATAATGATTCTATTGAACCATTTAAGCTTGCTCAAATCGCTCAATTTTCTGAATCAGTTTATTTCAATAAGCCATGTGGCTTATTAGATCAAACAGGTATTGCTTTAGGTGGAGTTAACTTCATCGATTTTAAATCCTTAACATTACCAGAAATTAAAAACTTAAAAGTAAAAATTCCAAATTACCAATTCTTAATTATTAATACTGGTGATGACCATACTCAATTAACACACTGCTATGCTGAAATTAAAGATGATATGAAAGCAGTTGCTAATTTCTTTAATAAAAATGTTTTACGTGAAATTGATCCAAATGATTTCTATCAAAAAGGTGATGAAATTAAAGCAAAGATATCTGAAAGAGCATATTTAAGAGCTAAGCATTATTTTGAAGAAAATGAACGCGTACAAAATGCTTACGACGCTTTAAAAAGAAAAGACTATAAAACATTCTTAGAAATGCTAGATGCTTCAGGAACCTCTTCTTATTATCAATTAAAGAATTGTTACGTAAGTAATGAAGAAGAAAAATTACCTCAAGCATTAAAATTTGCTAAACTTGTTGATCCAGAATGCTATTCACGTGTTCATGGTGGAGGATTTGCTGGAACAATGTTAATGATTGTTAAAAAGAGCAAATTAAAAGAAGTTTATCCTCAACTAGTTGAAAAGTTCGGTAAAGAAAATGTTATGAAAGTATCTTTATCTGAACATGGTACATATCTAGAAGAAACATTATAAGGTTGCAGAAATGCAATCTTTTTTTATAGGCTTTTCAAAAAAGAACAAACATTTAAATATTCAACACCATTTGCCATTTTTTCATTTTCACCACGATACAAAACATACTTACCAATAATTTTACCAAACATCTTTTCAGTTTCTTGAAGACGATTTTCATTTGTAATATGTCTATATTGATTAGTATCTTTTATTTTACTATGCTTTATTTCATAAATTTTACATTCATATGTTTTTTTATTCATTATAACCATATCAAACTCGCCATCAATAAATTCAAGCTTAAAAACCTCAAATTCTTTTTTTAATTTTCTCATTGATTCATATAGGACAATCTCTTCAAGCATTCTTCCTTTTACTCCATCAATAATTTTGTTACAGACATAATCTTTTTCCTGTTCATTAATAGAAGAAAACATTTTATCTTTTTTCAAAGAAAAGACAAGTGCCTGAGCTTGACAAAATCTCATTCCAGGTTGAGTAAAAAGAATATTCTTATCATTATCATCATGCTTTGCTAACAAATACTTAACTGGACATTCTTCAATAAGTTCTAAAGCAAAAAGATATTCTTTTATCTCTCTAACATGTTCTTGAGTAATATTAACACTTTGATTTTGTTTATTCTCAATTTCAAGAATTTCCATTAACCTATTTAAAACATTTCTTTCATCTATTTTTTGAAGTATATCAGTTTTTAAATCAAGATTTTTTTCTTTAAGAATATTTTTCTTAGCTAAATTTAAATCACTCGATTTAAAATCATTAGTTAACACATCCACGACAAATCGATGAT
>FR889406.1:51090-89419 GCA_000432895.1 Firmicutes bacterium CAG:449
TCGATGATTCATATTTTCTATAATACAATTAATTGCATTTGTTAATTCATTAGCTTCATATAATTCACGTAATTTTCTAAAATGCAAGCCATCTTCAAAGCATTTCAAACTATGTTGAATATTTCCACATATCGCGGTGTCAATATATCTTCTTGTGCTTTCATCATCACGAAAAGATACCTCTTCATCTTTTAATTCATCATCATCGAAATCAACTTCACCAATACGTAAAGTACCTCCATAACGAATATATTCATCTATTTCATCTATTTTTAAAAGACGAGAATACTCACTAAATGAAATCCAAGTTGTATGAATAAAATAAGTTCTATCATATAATTCATATCTACTTGCAAACCAAATTCCTAATGAGTCAGTTCCAGATATAACAATTTTCATTCCCATGGCAGCATATATATCCGACAAAATAGAAGCAGTATCAATAAAATCTTCCATAAAAGTAATTTCGTCAATAAAAATATATTTATAACCTAATCGTTCTAATTTTTTTAAATCATGATCAAGCATTATCATTGATTGACCTTTTTTTATCTTAATATATACTGCTTTTTTAAAATCATCATCATTCATATCTAAAATAGCTTGAAATAACATTGTTGTTTTACCAGTTCTACGAAGTCCATATACCGAGCAAATTCTAGGAGTTACCACTCCATACAAATAATCATTAAGAATTTTATAACAATCCCTTTTATCCAGATCTTTAACATAATGTATAAGTGTTTTTAAAGATTCACCACATATAACATTAGTTTCAAACAAAATATTATTTTTAGAAATTTGTTTATTTTGCAGTGTTTTTAATTGTTTTTGTAATACTTTTCGCTTTTCAATTTCTAATTTCACTTTTTCATAATCTTCATCAGGAATATATTGGCTTTTTATTTTACCATTATCTGTCCATTGTAAATAATGACGTACTTTACCACCTATAGTTTTGTTAGAAATATAACCTTTTGGTAAAGATTCTATTTTTTCTTGAAGAGTTTCAATGTCATTTTTCATAGTAAAGTCCCTCACATTTTATATAACCTATTTTAACCTAATTTAACCTATTTATCAATATTAGATTATAGGTTATAATTAATAAAACTTACACAACTTATTATTTATTTAGTTTTTTTATATTTTATTTAACTAGAAATTAGTTATTTATATATTAAAAAAAGTAAATAAATTCGATGTACGGTACCTTAAATTATATTTACTTTATTTTTAGCTAATCATATATTGGCAAAATAAAAAGGCTAGCGATCTAGCCCTTTACATTATAAAGTAAAACTATATGGATAATATCTATTAAAAATAAATCCCCATAAATTCTTAATTTGCTACATATTCCATAATAGTTTTAGCCTTTAAAGACATAAATAATTGTATCATATATAATAAATAACTCTAGAAATATGTCTAATTTTGGCACTAATTTGGCACATAACGTCGAAATTTAATTATTATTTTTGTATATTCATTTTCTTTAGATGATAAGTTAACTTCACCATTATCTAATAAAGAAAATCTCTCTATTAAATTTCTTAAACCTATTGAAGTATTCTTAATATTATTAATATCAAAACCTTGACCATTATCTTCAATAACGATAGTAATAATTTGATTTTCTTCACTAGTGGATAATCTAATATATCCATTTTGTTTTTTATTAACATTACTATATTTAATAGAATTTTCAATAATTGGTTCAATTGATAAAGGTGGAATATAAAAATCATTAACTTTTAAATCATAATCAATAACAAATTTATGTTCTTCTTTTTCATTCATTAATAAGACATAATCATTAATAATATCTAACTCTTTAGAAAACTCGACTGCTTTTTCTTTGAATATTTCGTTCGATTTACGCATTAAATTATTTAATTGTAATAAAGCATTATCACCTTTTTGATGATCTTTCATATACAAAACATCAATCATTGTTAAACTATTAAACAAAAAATGTGGTCGCATTTGAGTTTTTAAAGTTTCTTCTTTTAAACGTAAAATTTCTTGATTATATTTAATGGTTTCATTTTGTTTAATATTTAATTTTTATATTCTAAATAAACCACCTTATAAGCATTTAAAAATAATAACGCTTCATAAAGAAAATGATAGCCAAATAAACTATACTTACAATCAATAATAGTAAATAAACAATTTAAAAGGTTTAAAAAAGAAAAAGAAGTAAATTCTTTATTAATAACTAAAATAATAAAATATCCAATAAAATAAATAATTGAAGCAATAAAAGAAGGAATAAAAATATTGATACCACTGATGGTTAATAATCCTAAATAGCATAATATATCTTTTTTATGATAATCTTTCTTATTTAAAAATAAAAAGATTGTATAAAATAAATACATGTACTTATTTAAGAAATCAAAATTAAAATAAATAATTACATTGCTGCCTTCTTTAACACAACTTAAAAATAAAATATTAAAAATTAAAACTAAAACAAATTTAAAATTATTAAGTTTTAAAACAATATTAACTATGATTAAACCAATAGATGAAAAAAAACAAAATGCAAAAAAGAAAGATCTTGCATTTATAATATAATCAATTGCTCCATTAACAAAAGATAAACTAAAAAAAGTTAAATAACATATTAAATAAAATATTTTTTTATTCATCCACTAAAGCTCTTTTTTTATCTAAAATTTTTTTAAAAAATTTATTCCAAGAATACTCTTCTAAAAAATAACCATTATATAAATCATTTTCATTATTTAAATAATCATAATAATCACATTTAATTTTCGTAAAATTAGTATTCATTTTAGTAACACCTCTTTGAAAAATTACTAGATGACCAATCCCTTTTTCATTAAGTTTTTGTCTTAATTTATAAATTGAATCACGATATAATCTTTTTGCTAAATCAAGCTCTCTTTCTGGCCAAAGAATAGAAATAGCTTTTTCCATAGTTAATTTCTTTCCTTTTAAAACCATAATAAGTGCAAGTAGTTCTTCACTTTTCTTTGATAAAAAAGTAATCGCTTGACCATCTACTAAGCAATTAAAATCACCAAACATAGAAAATTCAACAATATGTTTATCTATTTCTAAAGCTAAAAAAGTATTTCTAATAGCCTCATAACTAAAAGGCTTATAAACAAAATCAATTATGTTATCTTTAAATCTTTCTTTGATTTCTTTTTCATCAAAATAAAAAGCAGTAATAAAAACAATTTTTAAATCTTTATTTTGTTCAATTAATCTAGCCGCTAAATCAAGACCATTAATTTTTGGCATTCTAATATCTAAATATGCACAATCTACTGGATAATCTTTTACATACTCAATTGCATCAAGAGGATTATCATTAAAAAATTTATATCTAACATTACTCTCTTCAATAATTTGTGATAAAAAATGAACTAAAGCTTCCATTTCATCGTCGACAATAATTATCATTAAATCACTATTCATTAAATACTACTCTCTTTCTAAAAGATAAAACGTTCTATCTTTTTCTTCAACAATTTTAAATTCCCAATTTAATAGTTTCATTCTCTGACATAAACTATCAATCATTTCAGATTTCTTAATTCTTTTTTTATTCATCGTAATGACAAGCTTACCTTCATTAGCTGAAATAAAAACATCCCCATCGTCATTAAGAAAAATCTCATCAATAACTTCATTCATAAAAATTGAAGGAATTTCAAAATTTGTTCTATCTACATCAAATATAATATTAATATTTTTATTAAAAAGCAAATTATTAAAATTAACTTTATTCAATAAAATCTTACTTTCTTCATCAAATAAAGAAAAATAATTATTTAAAGATTTAATTTCATTACGTAATGATGTAGTAAACATATAAGTTGCATTCATACCATCAATATCACTTATTTTATATTGATTCTTAATTAAATTTAATCCATTATTAATCTCTTTCGTGGATAAAGAATGAATTAACGATTTAGAAAACAAATAGTTAAATTGTTTCTTCAATTCATTATTTTTAATTGTCTTTCTTCTAATAAAATTAATATTAATCAGATAAACACTCATAAAGATAATCATGGATATTAAAACCAAGCTTTCATAAAAATTTGTCAAATCAAAAATCAAAATACCAGTCGAACTAATCATTGAAAAATTCATTAATCCATATAAAGAAGAAACCGCAATTAAGTGAAGAAAATTAATTTTCGACATATCTTTATAAAATGTTTTTAACATTAAATAAAGAATATCTAGCATTATCAATGTTAAAAATCCATAAGAAATAAACGCATAATAAGTATTATAAGTAAAATGCAAACTACCTAAAAATAAAGCGCTTAAGATAGTAAAAATGATAATATGTTTTTTATCTTTTTTAATAATATTCTCTTTATCTAAATAAAAATAACAAACAATAATACCAACAAAAACGCTAAATGCATTTAAATGTAAATCTAATACACTATCACGATACTTAAAGCCTAATTCTTTTAAATAAAAAGGTGTATCAACACTAGTAATATAAATTAAAAAGAATGCTAAAACCATATATATTAAATGATGATTCTTTTTGGGCAAAGCTAAAGTAAAAAATGAAAATATTAATATTATTATCATTCCCGCTGAAAACATCAAATTAAATTGTTCTAAAAAGATTTCATAAGGATATGGTAAATTCGACGTTAAAGTAAATCCAGGCATCGTTCTAATACCACCTATACCACAATTACCAACTTCAATAATAACCTCAATTTCACCACTTTCAGGAACAATATATGGATATGTTTTTCCTTCAAGAGGAACCAATGCACTTTGTTTTTCTTTACTAGGAGCACCTATTTCATAAGCTAATGTACCATTAAAGAAAATTTTTGATGGCATTCTCATAAAAGAAGAACTAAGTGAAATTCCAGGTGTTAAATTATAAGTATGAATACGATATGAAGCATAACCATCTCGTGGTAAGATTTTACCATCATATTCTAGACCAGTCCAAAAACTAGGTAAAGTAATATAATGAGGCTTTAAATCTTGTTCATTATCAGTTTGAATCCAATGATTATAATAAAATTCAACTTTTCCATGTTGGCCTACATAAATATGCTCATTTTCAAATTGATAACCTGCAAAATCAAAATAACCATGGGTATCATTATCAACCATTCCATAAATCTTTGATTCATTAATAGAAAAACCAACCGCCGCAATGCTACCTAAACAAGAAATTATAAATATAGCAATAATTGAAAGAACAAATTTAACAATACGTTTCATAAATTAATATAACATTTAGCAGTTTTATTAAAGTAAAAAATAATGTTAAAAAAAACTACTTTCAAAATATAAATCCCCTTTTTCACAAAAAATAATACTCTACTTTAATAGAATTTGTCAATATATGAAAATTTATAAATGAACGTTTATCCATTATTAATGTAAATTTATGTATATAAAAACCATAATTTTAATTATGGTTATGATTAATTATCAAAAGTTGAACAATTATCTAATGTCAGTTCACCTTTATAATGAACAATAAATTTAAATTCATCAATTTTTCTTTTTTCGTGAACTTCACAATTATTAAAATATCCTTTACCTTTATAATTTACTTCTATTGCAGTATTTCCTTTAATATAAGTTGAATATCCACTTATTTTTGTGTCATTATCAATATAAATTGCTCTATCACTTACATTTATATTCAAGTCGTGTATATATACGTTTTTACTATTTTTATTTTTAATTCCATTTTTGCCATTAATTACGCAATTATATAAATTTGTTTCACCTTTATTAACTTCAACAGCTAAGTCTTTAGAAGAAACAGTCGATTCTTTTATAGTTAATGATCCATTATCATTTACAATAGGATTTTTTCCAGTAATATTAGATTTTATAACATTAATTGTTCCTGATAATAAATCTATTGCTTTACTGCATACAATACGATCATCTGAACCAATATGTGAATCTTCAATGTTAATCGTAGATTTAGTATTTTTTATTGCATAGTGAGCAACAATATTAGATTTTTTAATTGTAACATTAGCCCCATCTTCTGTTTCAATAGAAGTACTTGTAAATTCTTTATGTATAACATTTACATTATCAAGAACTAATTTTGCCTTTTTACAATAAATTAAAGTACTTACTGCATTAGTTTTATCATTTCCCACACCAACAATTGATCCATTCATAAAAGTAATTGTGTTATTCTCCCCACTACAATTAAAAAATGATTTTCCAGCTAAGCTTCGATACATTTCAATTGTATGTCCATTCAAATTAATAACTTTATTAGTGTTAATATCTATTTCATTAACAGATTCACTAAAATCAATATCATCATTTAACTTAACATACTCTTTATCTTTTAATAAACTTTCAAACTCTTTTGAATCAATCGTTTTATTAGGTGTATTATCAAAATCTTTCCAATCTTTATTGACTAATTCATTTTGACAATCAACACAAACACCATTTTCATTATAATGATGATCACTAATAGGTAAAACTTCTTGTTCAACTAAAACTTTTCCACATTCAGCACAAATTTTTCCTTCAGTTAAACCAGTTTTTAAACAAGTTGGTTCTATTCTAGGAAGAAGTTTTTCAATATGTTCATGAATAGGAATAATTAATTCTTTTTGTTGTCTAGTAAAAGCAATATTTTCAAAATTAGCTTCCACTATTTTTTCTCCACTTTCATCACAAGTTGCTTCAACATATTTTAAAATATTTATTTTTCCTTCTTCAATTTGATCTTCAACCTTTTTATTTAAATCTTTTCTAATTGCAACGCATGTTGAATATGTTTCATCCCAAGTATAAATAGGTTCACTCCAAATAATACATTTTGAAACATCACCATTTAAATTTGAAGATGGAATTTCTGAGCCTTCTTCACCAATAAAATGACCTTGATCAAGTTTAATACTAGATAGAACTTTCCCATGTTCAATATAAGTATGATCACTAATTGCATGAATGTTTAAATCAGTTAAATAACCATAATGAGAAATCGTATCATATAATCCATCTATATATAAACTAGTAATGTATTCTTCACTAGTAAGAATAAGAACATCTTCTTTTTGGCTATTATTAATATAATTAATTTGTTTAATTTTATTATTTCCAACATCTAATCCCGATTTAATATTTACTTCTTCATATTCATTAGCACCTTTTAAATAAATAGAAAAATCAGTATCTTCTATATTATCTAAAAATTTCCAATAATAAAAATTACTTGGTGCAGTATCACCAAAAACTACCTCATCATTTTCTAATAAAACAAAATTATTATATTTTTGATTCCAAGCAATTTGACTATCTTCATTAGAGGTAATTAAATCACTCAAAGAATAACCATTATTTTTTAAAACATTTAAAGCATCTTCTGGTGTTCTAACTTTTTTATTTATTTCTTCAGTTTTTAATAATAAGTTAAGTTGTGAAACAAAACTAATATCATTACTTGCTTTAGCTTTTTTAGTAAAATTAATATAACTTGTCGTGGTAACTGTAGCAAGCACTCCTAAAATAGCAATTACAACTAACAATTCGACTAATGTAAATCCTTTTTTCTTTTTCATAATAATCACTTTTCGGGTTAATTATACAAATATCAATATATTAATGCAATTTTTTATTGTTGATTAAAATCTTTTTCTATTTCTAAAATATAAAAATTTAAATAAAATCGCTTACAAAATTAACAATTATTTAAACATTGTTAATATTTCAACAACGATAATATTTATGTACTTAAATCATACATTTTTCATAATATAATTTCCATTTGAAAGGAGCAAAAAAATGCACGTTATTGAAGTAAGTAACTTAACAAAAGATTATGGATCAGGTCGTGGAGTATTTGATGTCAGCATTCATGTTGATAAAGGTGAAGTATTTGGTTTCTTAGGACCAAATGGTGCAGGTAAATCCACGACAATTAGACACTTAATGGGTTTTTCTAAACCTGATAAAGGAAGTGCAAAAATTTTAGAGCAAGAAACATTTTCTAAATATTATGAAATATTAAATCATGTTGGCTATATTCCTGGTGAAATTGCTTTACCAGCAGGATTAACTGGTTATGAATTTTTGAAAATGATGCAAGATTTACAAAATATCCATAATCAAGAATATTTAAATTATTTATTAAAACTATTTGAATTAGAAGATAATGTTTTAAGTGGTGAAACAAAAAGAATGAGTTTAGGAGTCAAAAGAAAGTTAGCAATCGTCGCAGCTTTTATGTCAGATCCTGATGTATTAATTCTTGATGAACCAACAAGTGGTCTTGATCCAGTTATGCAAGAAACATTTATTGAATTTATTCATCAAGAAAAGAAAAGAGGAAAAACGATTTTATTATCAAGTCATATCTTTTCAGAAATCGATTCAACATGTGATAGAATTGCCATAATTAAAGATGGTCATATCGTTTCCGAATTTGTAGCTAACGATTTAAAACATGCCTCAAGAAAATACTATACTGTTGATTTTAAAGACTCAAAAAATAAAGATAAATTTTTAAAAAAGGAAAAAGAATTATCTTCATTTATACTTCTTAAAGAAGAAAATGAAAGTGTTTATATCTCTATTGAAGATAGAGATTTAAATCACTTAATAGAAATATTATCTGATTTGGAAGTTAGTTTATTTAGCAATCGCAAAGAATCATTAGAAGATTACTTTATGAAATTCTATAAAGAAGATAAAGACTTCAAAGGAGCGTTAAAATGAGCGTAATAGAAATTAAAGATTTAACTAAAGATTATGGTGATAATCGTGGAGTTTTCGATATTAATTTAAATATTGAAAAAGGTGAAATGGTTGGTTTTGTTGGAACAAACGGAAGTGGAAAAACCACCACAATTAGAAATATTTTAGGCTTCATTAAACCAACAAAAGGAACATGTAAAGTAAATAATTTAACTTCTTGGGAACACTCTAGTGAAATTGTAAAAGATATTGGTTATGTGCCTGGAGAAATTGCTTTTCCTGATTTACCTACAGGAATTGACTTTTTAAAAACACAAGCTGAATTCTATCATCTAGATAATATGGATTACGCTAATGAATTAATTGAAAGATTGCAATTAGATCCAAGAGCAAATTTAAAAAGAATGTCAAAAGGTATGAAACAAAAAACTGCTTTAGTCGCAGCATTAATGAACGATTCACCAATTATAATTCTCGATGAACCAACTACTGGTCTAGATCCATTAATGAGAGCTACTTTCCTTGATATTATCAAAGAAGAACATGCTAAAGGTAAAACCATTTTTATGAGTAGTCATAGTTTTGATGAATTAGAAGCTACTTGTGATAAAGTTGCTTTAATTAATGATGGACATATTATTGATGTTTGTGATATGAACGATATAAGAAATCGCCCAATCAAAGATTTCAAAATTGAATTTAACAATAAAGAAGATTTTGAAAAATTCTTAAAAGATAACTATACAATCACTAGAATTCAAGAACAATACAATCAAGTCACAATTGAAATCAAAGCTAATGAAACAATAAATTTATTAAAAACATTAAAAAACTATGATGTAAAGTTTATTTCTGAATTACCTTACACTCTAGAAAAACATTTCAAACAAATATTATTTAAGAAAAAAGGAGAAAGTAAAAATGTTTAGTAAAGCTTTATTTAAACAATCATGCAAAGCAAACGGAACAATGTGGACAATTATTACTTTTGCAGTTTGCTTTATGCTTGCATGTGTTATGTTAATCAGTGGTAATGGAAATATTGGTGATGTTAAAAATGCCATTGAAGATACAATTATCACAAAAGAAATCGATGCTCAATTAGAAAAAAGAGCAATAAATTATTATAGTAATGCTGATGATGGATTAAATCAATTTGATTACTACTTTACTTTAAATGCAACTGATGACTTATCTTATTTAGTTTATTTAAACGCTAAACCAGATCAAAAGAACTATTCATCAACTGTAGACTATCAACAAGCATTATTAATTTGGAGTCAAAGTGCTCCTGAAATGAAAACCACTGAAGGTAAAAACTATGTTAATTCAATTAATACTTGGTTAAATAGTATGCCTCAACAAGATCAATATACTTCAGCTCAAGATTATTTAGAAGCTATCAAAAAATGGAAAGAAGAAACTCCTTCTTCCCAAGAAAAAGCTATTGCTTCAAGTTATATTGCCGCGATTAATGAATTACAAGAATATATTTATAATAAAGCTCTTGAAATTAATTCTACTTATACAAAAGACTCCTTAGAAACTCAAGAAATGTTAGGATCAGTAATGTATTCATTAAATCCAAATGGAATGTTTAATGAATTCTATTCTTCTCATAATGAAGATATCCCTGAAGATTATGATATTATGTCAATCATTGCTCATCTACAAACAAATGACGCTTTAGATTATATAAAAAGCGAAGAAAGAGTTTCATATCGTTCAACAAGAAGTGAAAATGGTGCTAGTGTTTTCTTATCAGGTAATATGACTGAAGAAGAAAATGTTAACAAAATTATTGATGAATTATCCTCTTTTGGTGTTACAAAAGAAAAGTATGATAGCTTTGGATATACTTATACAAATATCAAACACTTATCAAAAACTGCAATTATTACTTATAAAAATAGATTATCTTATGAATTAGATTTACTTAAAGATAAATATAATAATGGCGAATTTACTTCTCAAGAAGAATATCAACAAGCAATTATCGATAAAACAAATGAATTATCTAGTGAAGTTGCAAGTTCATTATTAGCTTCTTTACCTGAAAAAGTTTCTGAAGCTTTAGAAGATATTGGAAAAGCTGATTTATATACTTTAATCGTTGGTTCTATTTTCTATAAACTTGCTGGATTATTATTACCTATCATCTTTATGATTATGGTCTCTAATAACCTTATTTCTGGTCAAGTCGATAGTGGATCAATGGCGTATGTTTTATCAACATCCACTAAAAGAAAAACTGTTAGTTTCACACAAGCAGTTTACTTAATTGGTTCATTATTAACAATGTTCATCTTAACTACTATTACTGGTAGTGTTTGCTTAGCAATTGTTGGTGATAAAGTAAGTCTTACATATGGAAAATTCATTTTGCTTAATGTAGGTGCGTTCTTAGTCTTATTCTGCTTATCTGGACTTTGTTTCTTCACTTCATGCTATTTTGATAGAAGTAAACGTTCTATGGCAATCGGTGGAGGTTTATCAATATTTGCTTTAGTTGCTGCCATGTTAGGATTATTTGGTAGTCAAGCAATTCCATCTGTAGTAAGATTAGATTCATTAAATTACTTCAACTATGTAACAATTATTTCCTTATTTGATGTTATTTCTATTATTAATAATTCAACAACATTTATTTATAAATTTGCTATTCTCTTTGTACTAGGAGTAATTGGTTATATTGCTGGGTCAATAAAATTTAGAAAAAAAGATTTACCTTTATAAAAATCAATTGGGCTATGGAGTCATCCATAGTCTTTTTTTTATAACTATTAAATATTATTTAATATTTTCCTTTTTCGTTGTATAATCTTATCAGGTGAAAAAAAGATGTCATACAAAGCGTTATATAGAACATATCGTCCAATGACTTTTGATGAAGTCGCAGGACAAAAACATATTATTCAAACATTAAAAAATGCATTAAAAGAAAACAAAATTGCTCATGCTTATCTTTTCTGCGGTCCTCGTGGAACAGGCAAAACAACCATGGCAAGAATTTTTGCAAAAGCTTTAAATTGTGAAAAAGGATTTGGTGAGCAATGTAATGAATGCGAAAATTGCCGAGCAATAATTGAAGGTAGACACCCAGATGTTATTGAAATTGATGCTGCAAGTAATCGTGGTATTGATGATATTAGGGATTTAGTCTCTAAAGTCAAATATGCTCCTATTTTAGGTCAATATAAAGTTTATATTATCGATGAAGTTCATATGATGACTAATGAAGCGTTCAACGCTTTATTAAAAACTTTAGAAGAACCACCAGAAAAAACAGTTTTTATTTTAGCTACTACTGAACCATATAAATTAATGCCAACTATTTTATCTAGATGTCAAAGATATGATTTTACTAAAGTTAGTGATGGTGATATTTATAATCGTTTATTTGATATTTTACAAAACGAGCATATTCAAATGGATGATGACGCTCTTTCTAGTTTAGTTAAACTTGCTGATGGTGGAGTTAGAGATGCTTTATCAATGTTAGATCAAGTTATTGCTTATCAAGGAAATAATATTACTTTAAAAACAATCGAAGAATTGTATGGTTTATCTTCAAAAGAAGAAAAAATCAATTTATTAGTTGCTTGCGACAAAAAAGATATTTCTACTTTAACCTCTACTATTCAAACCTTTGCTGAAAATGGTATTGATATTAAACGTTTAACTTTAGACTTATTAGATATCTTAAAAGATTTATTGATTTATCAAACTACTAAAGATGAAAGTTTATTAAAATTTATTTCTATTAGTGATGTTGATTCATTACCTTTACCAGTTAAAAAAATTAATTATTGGATTGATACTTTATTACAAGCTAATTCTCAATTTAAAATGGTCAACAATGTTTTATCTTTATTTGAAATCACTCTTTTAAAACTTGCTTCTTATGAAGAAGAGAAAAAAGAAGAAGTTAAAGTTATTGAGAAAGTTGTGGAAGTTAAAAAGCCTACAATTATCCAAGAAGAGAAAAAAGAGGAAATTAAAACCGAAGAAATAAAAGAAGAAGTTTTACCTTTAACATTTACTAATGTTTCCTTTAGTTCAGTCAACACTTTTGTTGAAGAAGGAACACCAATTAATTACACTCTTGATGATATTGTAAATATTATGGTTCAAGCTACAAAAGAAGAAAAGACCAAAATTGTTAATAATTGGAAATTACTCGATAAATTATTAACTCATCCTAAAGTTGGAAAATATGCCTCTACATTGAAAATGACAACTCCTAGAATTGTTTGTAAATCAGCCGTAGTTTTTGATTCAAACTTTAAAAGTAATGTCACAAAAATTAATTTAAAAGAAAATCAATATGGTTTTTCTAAAGTAGTCGAAGCTTTATATGGAGAAAATTGTATTGTTTTATGTATGAGTCAACAAGATTATATTGAAGCAGTTAAAAAATTTACTAACTTACAACAAGCTAATAAATTGCCTTCAGCTAGAGAAATAACTATTGATGTAAAAATAAATTCTACACCACAAAAAACCCAAACTGAATTACTCGCAGAAGAATTAAAAGGAGAATAAAACTATGAATATGCAAGCATTAATGCAACAAGCACAAAAAATGCAAAAAGAAATGCAAAAAAAACAACAAGAATTAGAAAATACTACTTTTGAAGTTTCTAGTGCAGGTGGAGCAATAAAAATTAAAATTAAAGGATCCCGTCAAATTGAACAAATAGAGATTGATAAAGACGCTATTGATCCAGAAGAAAAAGAAATGCTCGAAGATATGATTAAAGTAGCAATGAATGAAGCTAATAAGCTTGTTGATGAAGCATTTGAACAATTAAATAGCAGTATGACAAATGGCTTAAGGATGCCTTTTTAATGAAAGAATTACAAACGATTGCTAATTTAACCAATGCCTTAAAAGTAATACCAGGAATTGGAAATAAATCAGCAGAAAGAATTGCTTATGAATTTATTAAAATGAATCCAGAAAAAGTTGATTCATTAATTAATAGTATTCAAGCCATTAAAAAAGATTTGTCGATTTGTCCAATATGCGGATCTTATATGGAAAATAACAAATGTCAAATTTGTTTAGATTCCACTAGAGATGATTCTCTTCTTGTAGTAGTCACCTCTTATAAAGATGTTATCGCCTTAGAAAGATTATCTTCTTTACATGCTTTTTATCATGTTTTAAATGGAAGTATTTCACCAAGTAAAGGTATTACCGCTAGTGATATTAATATTAATAAATTAATTCAAAGAATTAAAAATAATCATTTTAAAGAAATTATTTTAGCTACTGACCCGACAATTGATGGAGAAACAACCGCTTTATATATTTCAGAAATATTAAAAGATATTTCTGATTTAATTATTTCTCGTTTAGGATATGGTTTGCCAATGGGAGCTAATTTAGATTTCGCCGACGAACTTACTCTTTCTCATGCTTTAAAAGGAAGAACAATTTACAAAAAATAGGAGTTTTACTATGTCAAATTTTATTACTTTAGAAGGTCCTGAAGGATCTGGAAAGTCATCAGTAATGGAAGTAGTCTATTCTAGATTAATTTTAGAAGGCTATGAAATTATCAAAACACGTGAACCAGGTGGCACTGAAATTGGTGAACAAATACGTAATGTTATTTTAAATAATCAAAATGTTAATATGGACATTCGTGCAGAAGCTTTATTATTTGCCGCTAGTAGAAGACAACATTTAGTAGAAAAAATTTGGCCTAGTTTAAAAGAAAATAAACTTGTTTTTTGTGATCGCTACCTTGATTCATCTTTATCTTATCAAGGATATGCTCGAGGTTTAGGAATTGATGAAGTTTTAAAAATTAATTTATTTGCTACTGAAAATACCTTTCCAACTTTAACTCTTTTATTTGATGTTGATCCAGAAATTGGCTTAAATAGAATTAAAAATAATGCTTCTAGAGAAGTAAATCGTTTAGATAAAGAAAAATTAGAATTTCATAAAAAAGTTAGAGAAGGTTATCTTATTCTACAAAAAAGATTTCCTGAAAGAATTAAAATTATTGATGCAAGTCAACCATTTGAACAAGTAGTCGAACAAGCATATAAAGTAATTAAGGAAAATTTACAATGAGTTTTAAAGAATATTTAAAGAATAATCAAAGAATCGTTTATAACACATTTGCTTCTTCTATTAAAGCAAATCGTCTTTCACATGCATATTTAATTAAAGGCAATGAAGGCGCCCCCTTACTTGAAACCGCCTTATTCTTAGCTAAATCTTTAATTTGTCCACATGCTGATCCTTTAGCGTGTGAAGAATGTCTAACTTGCATTCGTTTTGATGAAGGAAATTATGCCGATTTTAAATTACTTAACGGGCAAGAAAAAAATATTAAAGTTTCTGATATTGAAGAATTACAAGCTTTCTTTCAAAATACTCCAAGTGAAAAATCAAAAAAGATGATTTACATTATTCATGCTTTAGAAAACTCAAACAAAGAAAGTCTTAATGCATTATTAAAATTTTTAGAAGAACCACAAGAAAATGTATATGCTTTTATTACTACATATAATGAAGAAAAACTTTTACCAACCATTTTATCTAGAACACAACACTTAAAATTATTACCTCTAAAAAAAGGTGAATTAATTCAAAAAGTTGAAAATGAAGGAATAAGTAAAGATGATGCTGAAATTCTCTCTAACCTTTATGGAAATGTCGAAACCATTGTTAGTATTGGTTCATCGAAAACATATATTGAAATTAAAAATTTAGTATTTGATACTCTAGATGCTTTACAAAAAGATACTAAAGAGGCCCTTTTCTTTTTAGAAAATAATGCATTAAATAAATTAAAGGATAAAGTTAACGCTAGATTATATTTAGATATTCTATCTTGCGCATTTAAAGATATCTTAAATATTCAATTAAATTTACCTATTATAATTGAAAGTCAAAAATATTTATTTGATTCTTTAGCAAAGAAATTAAAAAATGTTGATTCTATTTATAAAGAGATTATGCTAACTAGAGGAAAAATAGAATTAAATGTCAATATTGCTCTTTTATTAGAGCATATATTTATTTACATATACGAAGGAGAAAAATAATATGGATTATCTTTTTGGAGTTAGTTTTAATAATCAAGGAAAACCTCAATTCTTTTTAGCTAACTATGAAATTAACCTTAACGACTCAGTGGTTTGTGAAACTCTTAAAGGTATTGAGTTAGGAAAAGTAGTTACTAATCCAAAAGAATATGTAGTTAACGAAGAAGATAACCCTTTTACATACATACTTAGACTTGCAAACACAGAAGATCTTGCTTTATATCAAAAAAATTTAAAAGAAGCTCAAGATGCTTTGAAAATCGTTCAAAACCAAGCTGATAAATTGAGTCTAGATATGAAAGTTACTACTAGTGAATATACTTTAGATCAAAGCAAATTAACAATCTCTTATCTATCAGAAGATCGTGTTGATTTCCGTGAATTATTAAAAATACTTGCTTCTATTTATCGTTGCCGAATCGAATTAAGACAAATTGGTCCACGTGATAAAGCTAAAATTATCGGTGGTATAGGAATATGTGGATTACCTTTATGCTGTTCAACCTTTTTAAATGAATTTGACGGAATTTCGATTACTATGGCTAAAAATCAAATGCTCGCGTTAAATATTCCCAAATTATCTGGGCATTGTGGCAAATTAATATGTTGTTTAAAATATGAAGATGAAGTCTATACTTTAGAAAAACAAAATTTACCTAAAGTTGGTTTAAGAGTAAATTATAATGATCAAGTTTATCGCATTAGTTCAATTAATATTTTAAATAAAATGGTTAGATTAGAAAATCCAGATAGTATTGTTATTGTTCCATTAAGTGCAATTGAAAATAAAATTATCACTAATTATAATCCTAATCAACAAATGAAAAGATCAAATGACATAAAAAAGAAAAAAAAGGAAAAGAAAGATGAAGAGAATTAAATCATATGAACAATCTTCATTATGCTATCTTGTTGCTACCCCAATAGGTAATTTACAAGATTTTTCTTCACGTGGAAAAGAAGTTCTTTCTAGTGTTGATATAATTGCTTGTGAAGATACTAGAACCACTGCTTCTTTACTTTCTTATTATAATATTAAAAAAACATTAATTTCTTATCATGAACATAATGAGCAAAACGCTTCACAAAAACTTCTTGAATTATTAAAAGAAGGTAAAAAGATTGCTATTGTTTCTGATGCTGGATATCCTGGTATTTCAGATCCAGGCGAAATTATGGTTAAACACTGCATTGAAAATAATATTCCTGTTTCTATTATTCCAGGAGGAAATGCCTTTTTACCAGCTTTAATTGGCTCTGGATTAGATAATGAACATTTCTATTTTCATGGATTTTTACCATCTAAACCTACTTTAAGAAGAAAAGAATTAGAAAAATTATCTACTTATGAAATGACAATTATTTTTTATGAATCACCTCATCGCATAAAAGAAACTTTAAATGATATTTATGATATTTTTAAAGAAAGAAAAATGTGTTTAGTTAGAGAAATAACTAAAATCCATGAAGAATATATTTATGGCACCACTTCTGAATTAATTAATTTAGATGAAACTACTTTAAAAGGTGAAATGGTCTTAGTTATTGAAGGAAATAAAAATAAAAAAGAATATTCTGATGAAGAATTATTATCTTTAATTAATGAAAATATTACTACAGGCTTATCAAAAAAAGAAGCATGCAAAAAAGTTGAAGAATTAACAAACATCAAAAAGAATTATTTATATCAACTTACTTTAAAATAATTATTTTAATCTTTTTTCTTCAAAAGTTTTAAACCAATCAATTGTATACTCATATAATTCATCTAAAGTACGAGAAGAATAATTACGACAATATTTTACATATTCACAAACTAAACCCTCAATAAATATGTTGATTTCAAGATCAACATATTTTTTTCTTTTCAATGAATAATCTTCATAGCATAACTCTAAAATTTTATTAGAAGCTAAAGAAGTAATTTTTTGCGCTGCAAATAAAAAATCATTTGATCGGCAAAGCATTTTATAATTTTCATCATTCTTTTTAAAATAATCAAAAAACAAATCAATAAACTCATAAAAGTTTTTTGACTTAATTAATTTTGTATTATCAAAAAAATACTCAATTAATTCATTTTCGTAATCTTCTGCAACTGAATAAATATCATCATAATGAGCATAAAATGTTCCACGATTAATCTCGGCTCTATTAACAAGTTCAGTTACAGTAATTTTATCTAATTCTTTTTTTTCAGCTAATAATTCAGCAAACGTTTTTTTAATTATTTTTCTTGTTTTAATTGATGATTTATTAAGGTTTTTGACTTTCATTATTTGTACATCCTTTTAAACAATGTTGAAATATTAACATTGATATTTTCATTGTAATGTAATTTATGGTAAAATACAATCATAATGATTAAGGGAGAATTTTATGTTTGAATTAAAAAAATTATGTAACTCATATGAAAATATGACGCCTCTAGAAAAAGGCAAATTATTAACTGAAAAATCAGCAAAAGTATTATTAGCACTTAAAGTTTTAGACATCCCTGGAGTTAACCCTATTGACACACTTGCCGCTTTTATTATTGGAGCAATAGTTTCTGATGGCGTTATTAACGAAAAAGAATATTTATTTATGTATCCAGCTTTAATTAAAACATTCGGTGATGATTTTGATTTTACAAGAATAAAAAAATCATTTGAGAAAGATAAACAAGGTCGACAAATGATAAAAGATTACACTCAAGATATGATGATGATTTTTTCATTCATTAGTGAATCATTAAAAGAAGATATTATTGCTTTATGTTTATGTATTCTTTCTATTGATGGTAAAATCTCTCTTAAAGAAAAAATTTATATAAGAAAGTTAATAAAGGCATAATAAACTTATGGAACTATTTATACAAATATCATTTATTTTTATCTTAGGTGGTAGCATTGGCTATTTAATGGAATTAATCTTTAGAAGAATAGTTCATAAAAAATGGATTAATCCTGGCTTTCTTACTGGTCCTTGCTTACCTTTATACGGCTCTGGATTATTATTTCTTTATTTAATTTGTTCTTTAGATTATAGTTTTATTTCTTCAACTGTTTTAAGAACTATCTTCATTATTATTTTAATCACCTTTATGATGACTTTAATTGAATATATAACTGGAATTATCTTTATTAAAAGAATGAATGTTAAATTATGGGATTATTCTTCTAGACCAGGTAATATCCAAGGAATCATTTGCCCATTATTTACTTTTTTTTGGGGAGTAATTGGTGCTTTATATTACTTTTTATTACATCCATTTATTGCCCAAGCCGCTTTATGGATTAGTGAACATCCTCTCTTTTCATATTTTATTGGTATGTATTTTGGAGTATTTATTGTTGATATATGCTATTCATTCCATGTTGTTAGTAAAATCAAATCATGGGCAAAAGAACACGATATTGTTGTTAGATATGAAGAATTAAAAGAATCAATTAAAGCTAAAGCGGATCGACTAAAAGAGAAAAAACATTTCGTCTTTTCCTTCAAATCCAAAGATTCCTTTATTGATTCATTAAATAACTATCTTGCTGAAAGAAAAGCTCGTAAATAAACTGTGAAAAAACTTCACAGTTTTTTTAATAAAAAAAATAGACTATCATTAAATAGTCTAAAAAATTTCATCTTGTTCCTTTTTTATTTGATAATAAACATTAATATATTCAAACATCTTTTTATTATCAAAAGGAAACGCTCTTTTTTTCATTAAATTTTTTACTCTTTCAAATTCATGTAAAACTATTTTATCTATTTCATTAGAATAATGATATTTTTCTTTATGAAATAAATATTCTTTTTTATCAAGTTCAATAATTGAATTATCTGGAAATAATTTTAAATCTAAATCATAATCAATATACTCTAAAGTCATTTTATCTTCTAAAGTAGGAGAAGCGATATTACAATAATAACAAACATTATCACCTCTAATCATTGCGATAACATTAAACCAATTATTTAAAAAATAAATCGATACTGCTGGTTCTTTTGTATACCAAATTCTTCCATCACATTCAACCACTCTTGAAGCACATGAGCCAGTAACAATATAATCATCACTAACATCAATCACCATCATATTATCCCAAGTACGATGTAATGAGCCATCATGTTTATATGATCGAGTTCTAATCCATTTACCAATACTGCTCTTATCCATAAACTAGTCTTCTTTTTTAAGATGCTCAACTATTTCTACCATTAATTCAACATCTTTTTTATATTCTTTAATATCGTTTTTACCTACTGGATTAGTTAAAGGTACGACCATAATACCATCATTATAAGAAAAGCCAAAAGCAAGCTTACTATTATTAATAGTAATAAACATATCCACTAAATAATCGTTAACTTCAAATTGTTCTAAAACAAGTTTTATTTCATCATTTAAAATAGTATTAACATCAAAGTTACTATATACTACATATTTTTCTGATAAAACTTCTTCTTGTAAAGTTAAATCATCAATATCAGTTGGTCCGTTGGAACCTTTACCTTTTAAATAAATAATTGCTCTTTGTTCATCATTTACTAACTTAGCATCTAAAACAAATAACTTACCTAAAAAGACAATATAATCTTGAGTAGAGCCATTTTCTTTTTTCTCTCTAGTTTTTACACAATTGTCACCAGCTACAAAATTATATGACAATAATTTACCTTCAATATAATCTCTTGCAGTTACTTGAATAATATCTTTACAAATTTTTAAATCTTTAAATGTATTTTCCTCTAATTTTTTAGTTTGATTAAATTTAACATCACTAAATGCTTTATTACTTGTTACATAAGAATCTAAATTAATAAAATATTCTTCAATAACTTTATTAGAATCTTCATTTAATTTTGATTTAGTTTTTTTACTATATAATGTAATTAAAACAAAATACACTAAAACAAAACCCAAACAAATATAAATAAAAGCTCCACTTTCTTTTGCTAAAAAGAACACAAGTATAATAACCGCTAAACAAATAAGCATAAATATTGTACTCATTTTTTTAGTTTTATTAAAATAATCCATAAATTTCTTTTGTCTAGTATTCACTAAATTAAAAAATGTGTTTTCATCAGAAAGATTAATTCTTTCGTGTAACTCTTCATTTACATCTACAATTGATGAAGGTTCTTCCTCTACCATTTCTTCAGCAATTATTTCTTTTTTTTCTTCTTCAACATTTTCTTTGTTAGTTTCTTCAACATTTTCTTTAACTTCTTGATTTTTTACTTCATTTTCATCTAGCATAAAAGTCACCTCTTCTTTAGGTATAATTATACATTTTATTATGTTCAAAATAAATAAATTTATTTGCACATAATTTTTTTTATTAATTCATATATTGAAATGTATTAAAAGGAGAACATATGGATAGAATACAACCACCACCTAATTATTTTGGTGCACCATATCCAAATAATGGTACGCCATACCAACCTAATCAAGAACCAGTAAATCCTTATCCAAATGGAACATATCCTCAACCAATGCAACCAAATATGTATCGTGATGATATGGATAAAACTGTTACCGAATTCTATGAATCATTTAATAAATTTGTTTCTAGCAATTTAGGAAGAAATGTTAATGTACATTGCTCATTTACTGATTCAACTCAATGGCACGACAAAGAATTTATCGGTATTCTTGCATCTGCTGGTGATAATTACATCATTATCTTCAACAAAGAAGAAAATAAACACTATTTAATTGTAGGCGTTTATATTGATTACATTGAATTCTCTGACCAAATAACAATGGATGGCGTCACAACAAAATAATCACCAATAAAAAGGTGATTTTTTTATATAAAAATATTGAGGATGCTTCTATAAAACTATATTAAAATGTAGCAAAAATTACTTATCTTAATATTTGCACAATTTTAAAAAAATTTATATCTTTTTCTATATTTGTATTTTTTGATAAAACCATAAACGGATAATTAATAATTTTGATATAAAAAAATATGACAAGAAGATGCAGATGATAACATTATTTTCCAATACATTGGTGATTCTGAAATCAAGAAAGATGATATCTATGGCGGATTTAGTATTAGTATCGAGGGAAAATTAGAAAATGTTAGACAGCGTTTTGACATCGATTTAGCCACTGCTGATATTGTTTGCCCATATGATTGCGATTACGAGTATGAATGCTTGATTACGCGTGAAATAATTCGCTTGAAGAGTTACTCTATTGAAAGTGTAGTTGCCGAAAAAATGCAGACATTTCTTTTAAAAGGAGTCATCAATAGTCGAACAAAGGATTTGTACGATCTTTATATTTTGGAAAAGTTCATAGGAAAAAATGATAAATTTTTGAAGGAAACATTCATAAAAACTTGTGAAAATAGGAAATTCGAAATCAATAATGAAAAAGCAATGAATACTCTGAAATCTGTTAAATCAAATATGATTCAAAGAAAGAGATGGGAAACATATGCAAAGAAAATGAGTTACGCAAAAGAAGTATTATTTGATGATATAATTTCTTCTATTAATCACCTACTAGAAATTCTAATTTAATTAAACGATTTTACAAAATTTTCATTAATAATAGACACATTATCTAATTGTGACGCATAACAAATTAATCAAACTAGTTTATTTTATTCAATATTAGCAATTAGATTTTTTTGCTTTAATTTATTTTTTCTAATATAATAAAAGACATAGGGGAGATTTCTATGAAACGATGTCAAAAATGTAATAAAGAATTTGAAGAAGAATATTTATTTTGCCCATATTGTGGAACAAAATATTGTAAAAAAATAAAATGTCCAAATTGTCAAAAAGAAATTGACCAAAATTCTTCTTTCTGTGGCTTTTGTGGAGCAAAAATAACTAAAGAAAAAGTTGTTAAAAACGATAATATAAGTTCAATCTTTGATTTAATTAAAAAAATATCCTTATTAGTTTTAGTTTGTTTTGCAATGATTTTCTTTTTTCTTCCAATCATTAATAATAATTCCTTTTATTTACAAACTAAAAACATTTCCTTATTAAGTTTTTTAAATTCATCATTTTTTAATCAATTATCTTATCTTTTTGATTTATTAAAAAATGAAAAACAAAACATTGTAAATTCATCAATACCTATTTTAATAATCTATCTAACAAGTGCAATAGTTTGTTATATTGGAGCAATTATCGCTATTACATTTGGAATTATTTCTATTATAAAAATAACTAACTCATTAATTAACAAATCAAAAATTAACACTACAATACCAGCTATTGCTATAGGAAGTTATTTTATCAGTAGCATTTGTTTATTCTTTGTTGCAGGTGGAAAAAATACATCCTTAAATATTTCTATTGGAAATTTTTCTTTAGTTTTTATAATCTTTTTAATTGTAACTTTATTAATAAGTGTAGCAATTATTATTTTAGATTTAATAAATAATAAGCCTGTCTTTAATTCAAAAAAAATTGCTTCTTTAGTCATAAAAACAATTAATCTAGTATTAACTTTAATTATTCCATTTATCCTTATTGGAGGGATTTATTATTTATCTGATTCATCAATAGAATATTATGTATCTGAGCCAATCTTAATGATAAGTCTTTTTGAACTATTGAACCAAGGAATATCGTCTCCAACTACTTTATATGTAATTCTTTATTACTTTATAATGGTAATTATTGTCCTTATTTTATGTAACTTTACTGCAAGTTTAAGAAATTTCAATAAAAAATTTTCTATATTTAATTTTATATTATCTATTATCCAATTTATCTCTATTTTAGTTTTATTTATCATTATGATATCAAATCAAATAGATAATGTTTCTTTAAGTTCTAATTTCTATTTTATAATTATTCTTAATATTATTAATCTTGGATTAAATATTTCTACTTTTACATTAAGTAAAATTTCTACAAAATAATATTTATTAAAAATTATATTCTCCTTATAATAATTGTAAGGAGAATTTTTCATGAAAAATAAGAAAAAATATGTTTATAAATTAGTTTTATTATTTGATGTATTAGTTATATTTACTATTTTATGTCTTATTAAAAATAACCCACATACTGCCGAAAGTTATACAAATAATGTCGCAAATAAATATATTACTTTTGCCTCTAAAATATTTTCAAACATTCCTTTTTCTATTTATGAATTCACATTAATATTCTTAATTGGAATGGTAATTTTCTACATTGTTAGTATTATTGTTAAATTATGTAAAAAGAAATACAATGCTTCTTTGCAACGTTTTATCAGTTCTTTATTATTTGTTTTTATTTGTGTTGATATTTATGTAGGTGTAGCCTCGATTTCTTATGGAAGAAATCAAGTTAGTATTCCTCAATACGAGCAAGAAATAAATAATGAATTGATTGATCAAGCCTTTGAATATTTTTTAGAAGATTACAATAATATTTCCACTCATTTTTCTCGTGATGAAAATGGACTTGTTATTTCTCCTTATACATTTGAAGAAATAAACAATATCTTAATAGAAGAATATAAAAAATTAGATGAAAATTACTTCCCATCATTTACCCCAAAAGCCAAAAAATTATTGTTTAGTGATATTTTTTCTGAATTACATTTTACTGGTATTTTCTGGGCACCTACTGGTGAAGCTAACATCAACAACAATCTTCATGCTGCCGAATTACCACATACTATGGCACACGAAATCGCTCATTCAAAAGGTGTGTTTAGAGAAAATGATGCTAATCTTGTTGCAATGTATGTTACTTTAAATAGTGAAAATGAATTCTTAAGATATTCAGCGTACTATCATAATTTTTCTTCTTTATTAAGAATTTATCAACAAACAAATTATGATAAATATGTTGAAAGTTATTTCCGTTTAAATGAAGATATTAGAAAAGAATATGGTGTTATTAATAACTATTGGAAAGAACATGATTTGCTTTCTAAAATTGGTCAATTATATAATGATATCTTTTTAAAACTGAATGGTAATAAAAATGGTGTTAATGATTATAATGATAATACTACATCTGAAGATTCCGGAAAAGTTGATGAAAACAATAATCCAATTTATGTTATCAAAGAATATTCTCCATACGCTAAATTATTCTTTTATCTTTACCAAGAAGCTAACTATGATACTACTATTCTTTGATTCTTACTTTTAGGTTTATCAGGAATTGTATATTTTAAAACACCTTTTTCAATTAATGGTTTGATATACGTATTAAAAAAATATGATGGATGTTTTTCATCAAATCCAAATTCCTTAGCAAGAAATTCTTTAGTTCTCGGTTTTCTACATTTTTCTATAATTTGATTTGTTAAATCTTCATTTAAAGAATCAGTTATCTTTGTATTATATAATGTAACTTTAAACACTCCTCGATTATCTTCAAATTTTGGTGGAAGAAGATTTGCATTTTTCATTTCATCAATAATTGTAGGGATTCCAGAATATCTATTCTCGGTTATTTCTAAAGTTTCCAATATCGACGCAATATATGGATTTCTTACATCATATCTAACTTTTCCTAATTCATCAATGGTCAATCTTCCATATAATCCACCTGGATTACTAACTTCTATTCTATCATCATATATTTCTATTCTTATAGGATCGTTTTCAGTATATACACTATAATCTCTATGTATCAAAGCGTTAAGAATAATTTCTCTTATAGCTTTTAAAGGATATTCAGTTTTATCTTCTCTTTTTCCTGTAAGAGGATTAACATATGTTGATTTTTTTGTATTATTTTGGATAAAAGCTAAAGATTGAATTAACATATTAGAAAGAGTTCCGTCAATTCTTTTATTATCAATAAATCTTATACCATCGTTATTTTCTTCGCCATAATTATTAGTTGCACATCTAACAGCTATAATATCTAAATTGGGAGAAAATATTTGAGGTAAAGTACCAAAATTCATTAACCCACATAAAGTTGGAAAATTTGATTTATCAATTATACCTTCCAATTGTAAAATTTGTTTTTTTTCAATATTAATAAGATTAGGCTTTTTACTTATTAATAGTGAAATATATCCATCAATTGAATTATTATTTAAAAAAGAAATATCAACTCTTTCTTTGATTCGAAGTTCATCTTCAATTTTATATTTAAAAGCTTCAAAACTATGAATTTCATAATCAGTCATTGGCAAGTCCTCATCACCAATACGAATATATGATCCCTTACTTTTACCTTTACCTTTATAATAGCATGGTTTTAAAAATGGTTCTATTTCCGGTATTTCCGCTGAACAAACTATTTTATTATCATATTGTGCTATTGTAAATAAAGGTCTTACTACTGGTTCCATAGATAAACTTTGTTCAGCAATTTTTTTTTGCAATTCTTGAGGATTATCAACACCCACAACTTTATAACCATTTTTCTCATCGATACCAAAAACAATTATTCCACCTTTAGTATTAGAAAAACTAGATAAAGTATCATATAGACTTTCTGGACAACCACATTTTGCTGATTTTAATTCTATATCTACACTTTCGCATTTTAAGATAATAATTTTATTAATTAATTCAATCAATTCATTCTCAGTCATTATTTTTATTCTCCACTATTATTATATATTTATAACAAAAATTTGTCAAATTACGAAAATATTTTTTATTTTACGAAAATTTTTCATATTTTACGAAAATATTTAAACTTTTACGAAAATATTTTATTTTTTATTTTAGAAAACTAAATAATTAATTTGATGAAAATTAGAAATTCTATTTCATTAATCATAAATAAAAGTTATACTTTTGTTTGTACTCATTGAGAGGAAAAATTTATGAGAAAGACTATTTTAACTATTGAAGAAATCAAAAAAATCAATCAAGACTTAGGAAAAAAATTCACCGAATTATTTAAAGATGAAGAACTTTCTCCAGTTTTCATTGGAGTTATGAAAGGCGCACTTCCATTTATGATGGATTTGATTAGAGAAATTGATTGCCCTATTCTTACTGATTATGTACAAATTTCTTCATATATGGGAACTGAATCAACTGGTGTTATTAAATTAAAAAAAGATGTCAGTATTAATTTAGAAAATAGACAAGTTGTTATTGTTGAAGATATTATTGATTCAGGAAACACTTTAAAATGGCTTAAAGAATATTTACAAAAAAATTATTGCCCAAAAAAAGTTATCACTTGTACTTTACTAGATAAAAAATGTCAAAGAAAAGTTGATTTTGATTCTGATTATGTTGGAAAAGTTATAGGAAATGAATTTATCGTGGGATATGGTCTAGATTATGATGAATATTTCCGTAATGAAAAATATGTCTTTGTGCCAAGCAAAGAAGAAATTGAAGCAATAGATAAAAAAAATAATTTCTAGGATAAACTAGAAATTATTTTATTTATGAGATCTAATTCATAAAGTGCTTTAGCAATCGACCAACTATTTTCATCATTAAGTTTCATATTATTAGTCATAAATTCATTAATACTAGGAATTACATTCATTAAATATGAAAGAACAAAATTAATGCAAACACAAATAGCAATTGCTAGAACTATACCTAATAATGCACCTAAAAATCTATTAATAAATCCAATTACTTTTAAATGATTTATCTTTCTAGTAATCCTTTTTAAAATAGCAAAAATAATAACTGAAACAAGCCATAGAATAACAAAGCTAATACCAAGTAAAATATAATTAGTTAATCCTTTAGCTAAAGCTAAACCTAAACTAATTTCTTCTGCAGTAATAATATTATCTAATAAAATAGTCATAGCATTATTAAATATAGAAGGAATATTTAAAGCTTGTAAAGCTTGAGGAATTAATTCATTTTTATTTTCATTAGTTACAATTTGCGAAAATATTTCATTATTCATGCTATTTATTCCATCATAAATTCCATTTTCAATGGAACTTCCTAAAGATGTTGGAGCAAGAAAAGACGCTAAATATTTGCAAAGGAAAACCCCAATAATAAAAGGTGCAACAAAAGATAATAAAGATATTAAAGTAGAAATAAATCCCTTTTTTATACATACTAAAAGAGTAATCACTAAAATAATAATATATGCAATAGACACATAATCAAAAATAATAGTTTGTGAAGAGGTAGGAAAAAAATTCATATCAAACTCCTTTTTTATATCTTACCACATAATTATTTAAATAATAAATTCTCTTCTATTATTTTCTTTATTATTTGAAAAGCATTGCCTGCTGCACCTTTCCTAATATTATTAGATGTACAATAAAACATCAAAGAATTATGATTACACTTTCTAATTCTGCCTACATAAACATCATTATTATTGATATTCTCAGTTAAAGGAATTTCTTGATAAACAATTCCTTTAGAATTTTTCATTAAAGCAATAATATTATCTATTTCAATATCTTCTTCAGTTTCTACATAAACACTTACACCATGTCCATAACAAATAGGAACTCTTACACAAGTTGAATAAACTTCTAAAAAAGGTAAATGAAGAATTTTTCTAGTTTCTAAAATCATTTTATTTTCTTCTTCTGTGAAATTATTTTCTTTTATATCACCTATTTGAGGAATACAATTCTTACTAATATCATAAGGATAAAATTCTTTTGGGTATCCTTCTAAAGAGGATTGATAATCAAATATTCCTTTTGTTCCACTTCCAGAAACTGCTTGATAAGTTGAATAAACTATTTTATTTAAATGATATAGTTTTTTAATAACATTTAGACACATTACACATTGAATAGTCGAGCAATTAGGATTAGCAATTAATTTTCTTTTAGTTAAATCAATATCAGAAAAATTTATTTCTGGAACCACCAAAGGAATATCTTTTTCTTGACGAAAACAAGATGAATTATCAATTACAATCCCCTTTTTTTCCGCGATTGAAGCATACTTACTAGATACATCTTTCCCTGCTGAAAAGAAAATAAAATCAGTATTATCAAAAGAAGATGAATCCAACTCTTCTACTTCATAATACTGATTTAAAAATTTTATTTTTTTACCTTTTGATTTTTTAGAAGCAAACAATCTAATATTTCCTATATTTAAATTATTTTCCTCTAAAATTTTTAAAAACATTGTTCCAACTAATCCAGTTGCTCCTACTAAAGCAATATTTATTTTATTCATAATATACCTCTAGATAAATTTATGAATCAAAACAAATATTTAAACCTTTATTTACAAGAATAACCTTCTTCAGAAACTGCTTTAATTAAATTTTCTTTATTAACATTATCTAGACACTTTATAACCGCTTTTTTATCTTTTAAAGATACTTCTACCTTTTCAACCCCATTAACGCCTTCTAAAGCCTCTTTGACGTGCTTAACGCAGTGTTCACACATCATTCCTTCTACATTTAAAGTAATTTTTTTCATTTTCTTTTTACTCCTTTCAACTTTAAATAAATTAATAGTTAATGAATTACAAACGACAAATACACTAGAAATAGACATCATCAATGAACTAATCATTGGATTTAATTTTAAATTAAAGGCTGGATATAATAATCCCGAAGCTAAAATAATACCAATACAATTATAGAAAAAAGCCCAAAATAAATTTAACTTTATAGTAAAGAAAACTCTTTTAGATAATAAAATAACATTTTTTACATCAAGTAAATCATTTCTTAATAAAACAATATCACTTGCTTCCTTTGCTATATCACTACCACCACCTAAAGAAATACCTAAATCACTACTTGCTAAAGCAATTGAATCATTTACTCCATCACCAACCATACTCACTAAATGCTTTTTATCTTTTTTCAATTGTTGAATGACTTTTTGTTTATCTTCAGGAAAAACTTCACTATAGACTTTATCAATCCCTACTTGTTTAGCTACATTATTTGCTACTTCTTTATTATCACCAGTAAGCATGACTACTTCTATGCCCATCTTTTTAAGTTCCGCAATAGCTTCAATTGAACTTGGTTTCAATAAATCTGTTACAGCAATAATTCCTAAAACTTTTTTAGAAGAAGCAAAAATCATTGCCGTTTTATTTTCATATGATAACTTATCAACAATATTTTCTAATTTATCATTAACTAAATCAAGATCTCTAATTAATCTTAAATTACCACCATAATATGTTTCTTTATTAATATTACCTTTTAAGCCTTTTCCTTCTAAAGAGACAAACTTATCAACATTAAGTAATTTAACATCCTTATTTAAATAATAATTATTAATAGCTTCCGCTAGAGGATGTTCAGAATAATATTCTAATGAATGAGCAATTTCATCAAATTTATCATCAAATTTAATAACATCAGTTACTTGAGGTTTTCCCATTGTTAAAGTACCAGTCTTATCTAAAACGACAGTTTTAATATATTGAGCTTTTTCTAAAACTTCCGCATTAGAAATAAGTAAAGAACATTCCGCTCCTTTTCCAGTGCCAACCATAATGGCTACAGGAGTAGCTAAACCAAGAGCGCATGGACACGCTACTACTAAAGTTGAACAAGCAAAGTTAAAAGCTTCTTCAAAAGGATAATTCAAAATAAACTTAAAAACGACAAAACTTAATAAGCTAATCAACATTACAATTGGTACAAAATAACTTGATACTTTATCAACTAATTTTGAAATAGGAGCTTTTGAAGAAGATGCTTCATCTACTAAACGAATAATATTACTAATTGAAGTATCTTCACCAACTTTATTTGCTTTAATTTTAATAAAACCAGATGTAACAATAGTTGAAGCATAAACTTGATCATTTATTTGTTTACTAACTGGTAAACTTTCTCCTGTGATATTGGCTTGATTAATTGAAGCATTACCCACAACAATTTTACCATCAATAGGGATACTATCACCTTTTCGACATACAACAATATCATTCACTTTAACTTCTTCTAAAGGAACTTCTTTTTCTAAATTATCTTTTTCTATAACGGCAGTTTTTGGGGCTAAATCCATTAATTTAGTTAATGCTAAAGTAGTTTTTTTCTTTGATTTTTTTTCAAAATATTTTCCTAAACTTACTAAAGTAAAAATCATTCCTGCTGATTCAAAATATAAATTATTATGATATTTTGCTAAGCTCTCCATATCGTGATTATTCATAGCATTTACAATATAAAATATCGTAACTAATCCATAAATTAAAGATGACATCGCTGATAAAGCGATTAAACTATTCATATTAGGTGATAATTTAAATAACATTTTAAAACCATTAACTATATAGTTATAATATATAACCATAATAGGAATAGTTAAAAATAATTGAGTTAAAGCAATATTCAAACTATTTTCATGTCCAGATAAAAATGATGGCATTGGTAAATTTATCATATGTCCCATAGAAACATACATTAACAAAATTAAAAAAACAAAGGAAACAATTAATTTAATTAAATCATAATCTTTTTCTTTCTTACTCTCTTTTTTTTCTTTAATAGAAGCTTTATAGCCAGCTTTTTTTACAGAAGCAATAATTTTTTCAATAGAACAATTATTTTCATCAAAATCAACTTCCATACGATTAGAAAGTAAATTAACATTAACACTATTAATACCATTTAAGTCTTTAACAGCTTTTTCAACATGACTAACACAACTTGCACATGTCATTCCTTTTACATCAAATACCTTTTTCATTATTGAAACCTCTTAAATAAAGTAACTATATTATCGATTTCTTCTAATTCATTATTTTTTATACATTCAACTAAACATGTATGCATGTGTTCATCAAGAATCACATTAGCAAGCGATTTAATTGATTTATCAATCGCTGATAATTGAATTAAAACATCATCACAATATTTATCATTAATAATCATTTTTTCAATTCCACTTACTTGTCCTTGAATTTTATGAATTCTTGCTAATAATTTGTTTTTTTTATCATCTTCTCTTTTTTTAGTTTTCATAAATAACCTCCTTTTTTAATATATACCCTACTGGGGTATATTTCAAGCAAAAAATTTAGATAACCGTTAATTCAGTTATCTAATTTTTATGTTACTTATTTTTTTGGTTCTTTTTAGTTTTTGTTTGAGTTTTATTTAAAACTTCTAACTCTGCGCCTGCTTCCATTGCATATTTTCTTCCAACTTGTACCGCTTCTTTCTTAGTTGAAAAATGATTTGGAAGAACTTTTCCACCAGGAGTTTCTATCTCCCAATTGTTTTCTTCTTTGCATGGTCGACAAGTAACTTTTTTTTGAGTACTTTTCATTTGTAATCCTTTCTAAGAGTTGCCTCCTAAAATTAGTATTATCAAATAATGAAAAAATATTATTTAATTTTATTCTTACAAAATTTTTTATATTTTTTTGTACTTATTCTAAATTCTTGATTAAATGGTTCTTCTTGAGGTCCACATTGACTTTCATCATAAATAACATCGTTTGCCATTTCGTTTAAAAGATTTTTTTCTCTTTCTAAAAAAGTGTTTTCGTATAAAGTTTTTTTCATTTGCAAATACTCCTAATTCTAGTATTTGCAAATTTTAATTAATTATAAAATTTAACTACATCATCAAAAACAACTTGATGATTTTCTTCATTTAATATCTCATGTCTCATATGAGGATAATTTATTCTTTCGATATTTTTAAATCCTGCTTTAATTAAAGTATTATAAGAATCTTCTTCACCATTTTTTCCACCTACACATGGATCATCTTCACCTCTAATTAATAACATTTTTAAATTTTCATTAACATTATGATATCTTTTTTCTTTATGCATTAAACATACTAACTTTACTAAATCAAAATAAGCTGAAGAAGTAAAACCAAATCCACATAATGGATCTTCATCAAATGAATGAACATTTTCTTTATTATAACTAATCCAAGAAGATTCGCTTTCAGGATTATCAATTTGTTTATTAAAAGAGCCCGTTGATAAATTCTTTAACATTTTAGACTTACTCTTTTTACCTTTAAAAATAGAGATTAATTTTGCTATAGGTAAACCAAATGGAGCCATCTTTTGATAATTAGGATAGCCACATAAAACAACTTTATCATAATAAGAAGAATACTCTTGTAAGAAAACTCTAGAAATAATTGTTCCCATTGAATGTGCAAATAAATAACAAGGAACATCATATAACTTTGAAATATATTTTCTTATTTCTAATTGATCTTGGATTAAGCGTCTATAGCCTTCTTTTTCATGAAAAAAGCCAAGTAAAGGAGCATTTTTACCATGCCCTCTCATATCCGCAATAACTACCGCAAAACCATTTTTATTTAAAAATAAACAAAACTCATCATATCTTTCTTTATGCTCTTCCATACCATGAGCAATTTGAATCACAGCTTTTGGTTTATCAATATCATAAATAGATAATGATAATAAATAATCATCACTTGCTTTTAAAAATTCTTCTTTCATTATAATCTCCTACTAATTATTTACCCATTTTATTTCTTGTCTATTATGTTGTTTTAAAAATTCATTGGCTTTTTTAAAATGATTGTTATTAAAAAAACCATGGTACGCTGATAATGGAGAAGGATGTGCCGAAGTTAAAATCAAATGATTTTTATTATGAATATATTTCATAACACTTTTTGCAGAATTTCCCCATAAAATGAAAACTTTAGGATTATCATCATTATCCAAAACTTTAATAACATTTTCAATTAAAGTTTCATAACCATAATTTTGATGTGACATTGGTTCATTTTTTCTCACAGTTAATAATGAGTTTAACAATAAGACACCTTGTTTAGCTAGATATGTTAAATCACCATTATTTTTCATTTTAACATGATATTCATTTTCAATTTCTTTAAAAATATTTTTTAAAGAAGGTGGTAGTACTTCATTTTCAGGAACTGAAAAAGCAAGCCCCATTGCTTGATGAGGATTATGATAAGGATCTTGCCCCATAATTACCACCTTAACATCATTAAAAGGTGTTAATTTAAAAGCATTATAAATAAGATTTAAAGGTGGATAAACAATTTTACAATTATATTCTTGTAAGACTTTTTCATGTAAATTTTGATAATAAGGTAACTCTCTTTGTGAGTTAAAAAAATCTTTCCATTCCATATTATTTCACCTCAACATCAAGTGGTTTAGTTGGTTTAGTTATTTTTTCTTCTTCAAGTTGTTGTTTTTTTGCACTTGTTAATTTTTTTGTTCCTTTTTTAATTAAAACTTTATTATTTACTTTTCTTTTTGAAAGAGCAGATGCTTTTGTTCTATTAATATGTCTAGAAGGAATATTTTTTTCTTCTTCACTCATTGATAAACTTTCTGAATTTGAAGTTTTAACAATATATTCTTTTGTTTGTTCATTATTAATAATTTCTATTGGCTTTATTGACTTTTTTTCTTGAATCTTTTTATCAATAATTAAAGGTTTTACATATTCTTTTAATTTATTAACTTTTTCTTCATTATTATTTTTTAAAGTAGAAACAATAACTTCTCTATCTTCATAATCTACAATAGTTGGAACTTGTTCATCATTATACAATTTAACATTATTGTTTTCATCAATTACATCAACATTATATTTTTTTACTTTATCTTCAATATTAAGTGTTGTTTCTACTTGATATTTTTCAAAAGTTTCTTCTTTATCATCCAATGAATCATTATAATATGAATCCTCTTCTTCAATTGTTTCAATAACTGGTTCTTCTTCTAAAATGATATCTGTTTCTTCATCACCAACAAAACGAGTTTCTCTTCTTGATAATGGTTTTTGTAATTCATTATTATCTTCTTCAATAACACCTAAATCAGTAACACCAGTTGAAATATCATCGATATAATTTTGTTCAGGTGTTTGATTTTTTATTTCTTTATTATTTTGTTTATTTGTTGATTCAGCAATCACATCAACATGATTATCAACTTCTGTATCAATAACATTATCATTATATAATGTCCTATTTTTTTCAGATATACGATTTTCTTTTTTACTTCTTACCCAAGCTTTATATTCAATATCTTCTAACCTTTTTACATATTTTTGTTTTGCTTTTCTTGCTCTAATTCTTGCTCGATGTTTTCTATAAAATCCAGATGGGATAGTCCCAATTAACCATAATATTGATAAAACTAAAACTATTGCAATTGCATAAACAATAATTTCTAATATTGAATTAGTAAAAAATCTATTAGCGACATTTTTAATATATATTCCAACAAAATTAGCTAGATGAAAACCTACACTACCTAATTTTTCACCAAAAAAAGAATAATAATCAAAATGAAATAAATTATTACTCGCATTAGCATCAACAACTTCATTAAACCATTTTAAACCTAATTCATTCCCATTAAACACTTCATCATATCTTAGAAAAAATAAACCAACTAAAAAGCACAATTCAATAAGTAAAAAAAACAGTCTCCACCCAGGAAATCTTTTTTCATATAGTCGCCATTCAAATTTTGCTTTTTCTTCTTCAGTTAAAGAAATTTGTTGATTTTGTAAAGCATTTCTTAATCTTTTTTTTCTATTATGTTTTTGAATCAAAACAATGATTCCAAAAACTAATAAATAAACAATACTAAAAGCAATAAAAATAAGTCCAGCATAAATTAAAGGATGTAATTGGTCACCAGTTAAGTTTTCTTTAATAAAATCTAAATGAACATTAGAAAACAATTGAGCAAAGTTACTATAAAAATTTCTAACACTATTTAAAACACTTTCAAAAAAGGAATTAACTCCTATTAGTGCATTATAAATAGTATTGACTTCTGCACAAATACTGATTCCAAAATAAACAATAAATATTACTATTAAACCAATAAATCTTTTCATTTTTTATGATTCCTTATATTAAAAGTATAATAAAGAAAAACTAATTAATCAAGCAAGATTTTTTTACACTAAAAACCTTATAGCAATTAAAAAGTTGTCTTTTAAAGACAACCCCAAAATTAATATCTATTATGATTTTTAATGCTAGAATCAACTTCTTTTTTTATTGATTTAGTTTTTTCAGTTTCTCTTTTGTCAAAAAGTTTTTTACCCTTTGCTAAAGCTATCTCAACTTTAGCTCTTCCTTTAAGTAAATACACTTTTGTAGGAACAATAGTAAAACCTTTTTCTTGAACTTTTTTTGCATATTTATAGATTTCTTGTTTATGAAGTAACAATTTTCTAGTTCTTAATTGGTCGTGATTAAAAATATTACCTTTATCATATGGAGGAATATTCATATTTAAAAGAAACATTTCTCCATTTTTACAAATAATATAAGCATCATTTAAAGAACCACCATTCTTTCTTAATGATTTAATTTCCGTTCCTTTTAAAGCAATTCCACATTCAAGAAAATCACTTAAAAAATATTCATAATGTGCTTTTTTATTGTTTACGACGATTTTTGTATCTTCCATGATTATCACCTTTAATTATATTAAACGTTATTTGATATTTTTGCAAATCAACATTACAACATATTACTTTAACTTTTTTTCCTAAAGAAAATTCTTTTCCTTTTCTAACTCCATATGCACGATATACTTCTTCATCAAAAATATAATAATCTCCAGAAATAGAATCAAAAGGTACAAAACCTTGTAATCCATTTTCAATTTCTACAAACATTCCTTGGTTAGAAAAAGAAACAATCGTGGATAAATATTCTTCACCTAAATGATTTGCCATATATTTACAACATAATAATGACTCAACAGTTCTTTCAATATTTAACGCTCTTCTTTCTCTAGTGGAACATAATTGACATTTTAAAGCTAAACTCACTTTATCTTCTTCAGAAGATTGTTTATTATTATGAACAATATATTTATCGATTAAGCGGTGAACCATTAAATCTGGATATCTTCTAATTGGCGAAGTAAAATGCGTATATGATTTACTTGCTAAACCAAAATGATGCTTATTAGAAATTGAATATTTAGCCTTTGCTAAGCATCTTAATAATAAGCTTGATAATACCACTCTATCTTCTTCTTTAACACTATTTAAATAATTTGCTAAATCTAAAGAAGTACAACTTAATGGATCAACATTGCATGGATATCCTTTTGATAAACTAATTCTTTGAAACGATTCAAGTTTTTTTGCTTTAGGTTGTTCATGAATTCTAAACACCATATCTAATTTCATTTTTTCAATACTAGAAGCTACTATTTCATTTGCTTTAATCATTAAATCTTCAATTAATTTTTCACCAATATCTTGTTTTCTTTTTTCGATAGAAATAGGTGTTCCTTGTTCATCAAGATGAAAACTAAGTTCAGTTGATGACAAATTAAGTCCACCTTTTTTCTCTCTTTGTTTTCTAATAATATTACTTACTTCAGAAAGATTTATTAACATTGTTTCTAAATCATTATATTCTTGTTTATTATAACGCTCTTCATTCAAAAACTTATTCACATAATTATATGTTAAACGATATTTTGAATTAATGACACCTTTACAAATATGTGTAGTTAAAATATGGCCTTGCTCATCAATAGAAAATAAACAACTTGTTACAAGCCTATCTACATGTGGATTTAATGAGCATATTCCATTAGATAATTCAAAAGGAAGCATTGGTACTACCCGATCTTGAACATATAAAGATGTCGCTCTATTTAACGCTTCTTTATCAAGAGGAGAATTTTCTTTAACATAATAAGAAACATCCGCAATATGAACTCCAACATAATAAATATCATCAACTTTACTAACTTCTACAGCATCATCAAAGTCTTTTGCGTCATCACCATCAATAGTAACAATTAAATGATCTCGATAATCTTCTCTATTTTTATAATCATTTTTTTTAACTTCACTAGGAATATTTTTTACTTCATTAATAACATCTTCATTAAATTCAAGAGGTGCATTATTAAAAAGAATGATTCTTGTAACATCCATTCCAATATCATTTTTATGTCCTAAAATATTAATAACTTCCACTACAGATGAAGAAGAAGAAATCTTCTTAATTTTTGCTTCTACTATTTGATGATTTTTTATTTGTAAATCACTATTAATTAAAAACAAAAAATCAGGTCGAGCAATTTTATCTACTTTTAAAACTTTTGTTGAGCCAAATACAACTACTTCACCCACTAAAATACTTCTTGCTCTTTTAGTAACTTTAACTACTTCATATTCATCTTTTTCACCAAAAGAAGAGATTTTCTTTAATAAAACTTTATCATCTAAAAAAGCATTTTTTAAATTATTAATGCTAATATATAAATCTTCATCTTCACTAACATTAGCAAAAGCAAATTTTTCTTTAATAGAAATAATGACTGCCGGAATTAAATTCAATTCACTAGTTAAATAATAACGATTTTTAACTTTTTCAATTAAACCATCTTGTTCAAGTAATAATAAATACTCATTAATTACCTTTTTTTCCACATCAAATAAACTTACAAGTTCATCGTAAGTAGGATGATTTTCTTTAATAATTCTTTTTATATTTTCAATCATAATTTCTCCCAAAGAAAAAGGGCCTTTTTTCGACCCTTAGAAATACTTAATAATTAAAGCAGCAAAGAAAAATAAAATTCCCATTATCAAGGTTAACCTTGAAACAATAACTTCACTACCTCTTTCTTTTGTTTTTGCAAAAATATTCATTTTACTTGAACCAGTAATAGCA
>FR889406.1:89440-105397 GCA_000432895.1 Firmicutes bacterium CAG:449
ATGCTCCATCAGATTTACCACCTTGTAAAAGAGTCAATATAATTAATATTAATGAAATAATAACAAGTACAATTTCCATAAATGCCTCCATAAGTCATATATGCTATAATATAATACACTATTTTTATAAGAAAGTAAAAAAATATTTTAATTTAATTCATTTTTATATTTTTCAAGTTCTTCTGTATTGCATAAAACAAAGTGTTTTAAAGATACTTCTTGAAAAATCGGCGCTTCTTTAGAATAATCATGATCTACTTGAGGATTATATCTTATTCTTTGACGTTTCTTTTCAAAACGTGGATCAGGACGTGGAATTGCTGATAACAAAGACTTTGTATATGGATGCAATGGATGCGCAAATAATTCTTCTGAAGATGCCTCTTCTACAATTTTTCCAAAATACATTACACAAATGCGATCACAAAAATACTTAACCACACTTAAATCATGAGCAATAAAAATAATTGATAAATTAAGTTCTTTTTTTAAATCATTTAACAAATTAATGATTTGCGCTCTAATTGAAACATCTAAAGCTGAAATTGGTTCATCACAAATCAAAAGTTTAGGATTCATAATTAACGCTCTAGCTATTCCAATTCTTTGTCTTTGTCCTCCAGAAAATTCATGTGGATATCTAGAAGCATACTCAGGAATTAAACCTACTTTTTGTAATGCTTCAGCAACTTTTTTAGAATTTTCTTCTCGATTTCTAAAACCTTGAATTTGTAAACCTTCTTGAATAATATCTTCAACAGTCATACGTGGATCAAGTGAATCAACTGGATCTTGGAAAATCATTTGAATCTCATTTAAAAGTTTTCTATTAGTATGTTTTGAATCATATTTAGCCTTTGATATTTTCTTTTTTTGTTCTCTAATAATATCTTGTGCTTTAGTAATTTTTTCTTCTTTTAAAACATCATAATATTCATTAATACGATCAATATTTTCTTGAGTTAAACCTTCTTGAGATAATTCTTTTTTTCTTTCATTTTCATTATCTTTTAAGAATTGTTTTAATCTAATTTTAGTATATTTAATTTCTTTTTCATTCCATCTAATACCAGCAGAAATTCGATAACCTTTATAATAAATAGAACCAGAAGTAATATCATATAATTTCATAATTGATCTTCCAGTAGTGGTTTTTCCACATCCAGATTCACCAACTAATCCTAAACATTCACCTTCTTTTAAATCAAAAGAAATATTATTAACAGCTTTTAATTTTGATTTATTTAAGCCACTACCAAAGGTGAAAAATTGTTTCAAATGACGAACAGATAAAATAATTTTATTATCCACTAATTCTTGTTTAAATTTTACTTTAGATTTTTTTATAGGCGTATTATCTTTAAAATCAAATTCATGTGTCTTTTCTTTTTCTTCTTCAATATCTCTTTGTTGAAGATGTTTAGAAAGACTTTCATCAATTATGATATCATCTTCTTCATTCATTTATTTCACCTCCTAAAGATTTCTTTATTCTTTCTTTAACAATATCGGGCATTTCCACTTTTGGCGCTGATGGATGCAATAACCAAGTTGAAGCATAATGAGTTGGACTAACTTCAAAAAATGGGGGTTCTTCTTCGAAATCAATTTTTAAAGCATATTTACTTCTTAAACTAAATGCATCACCTTTAGGTGGATATACCATATCAGGTGGAGTCCCTGGAATAGATTCTAATTTTTCTTTAGAATCAACATCTGGGATAGAAGAAAGTAAAGCCCAAGTATACGGATGACGTGGATCATAGAAAATTTCTTCAGCCAAACCATATTCAACAATTTTTCCTGCATACATTACCGCTACACGATCAGCCATATTAGCAACAACACCTAAATCATGTGTAATAAAAATACATGATAAATTTCTTTCCGCTTTTAATTTATTAATTAATTCAAGAATTTGTGATTGAATAGTTACATCTAAGGCGGTTGTTGGTTCATCACAAATCAAAATATCAGGATTTGCAGTTAAAGCAATAGCAATAACAATTCTTTGTCTCATCCCTCCAGAAAATTCAAAAGGATATTGATTAAATCTTTTTTCTGGATAAGGTATACCAACTTCCTCCATAACTTTTAAAGCTTTTTGCTTAGCCTCTTTTTTTGATATTTTTAATTTAGAATGATAATCTTTTTTTAACTTCTTTATTTGCTCATCTTTATTAGGATCATTACTATTCTTTACTTTTTCAATATTTTCATTTAATTCTTCTAATAAAGATTTTTTATATAATTTAATATCATTATGAGCAATTTTTTTCTTTTTATTTAATTTTATTTTCAATAAACTAATATTGTTTTTAGTTTCATGTTTTATTTGTTTTCTTTTAAGAGTATATTCTTTTTTCAATAAAGCAATTTCCTTATTTGATAAAGAAGAAGACTTTTCTATAAATTCCTGTTGCAAACTTTCTAAAGAGTTATTTAAAGCTTGTAAAGCATTTTTATAATCTACTAATTCTTGAGAAATTAATTCATCGTATCTTCTTTTTAGCAAAGAAGAATTAATTAACATAGCTTCCGTAATTTGTTTACCAACTTTCATAATTGGATTAAGTGAAGATAATGGATCCTGGAAAATCATACCAATTTTATGTCCTCTAATACGATGAAATTCTTCTTCAGAAATTTTTAACAAATCTTCACCTTCATAAAGAATTTTCCCACCTTCAATAATACTATTGTTAGCAAGAATTCCCATAATTGCTTTTGAAGTAACTGATTTACCAGATCCAGATTCACCAACTATACATAAAGTTTCACCTTTATATAAATCAAAAGAAACACCTCGTACAGCTTTAACTTTTCCATGATCAGTTTTAAAAGAAATCTTCACATTTTGAACTTGTAAAATCTTTTCCACTATTCTTCACTTCCTTTCAACGAAGGGTTAAAGGCATCTCTAAGCCCATTACCAAATAAATTAAATGAAATCATTAATAATGACATAAGCACTGAAGGGAAAACAATTAACATTGGATAAGAAGAAATAAACTTTTGATTATTAGCTAAAGTTACCCCAAAAGAAGGAGCACCAGTTAAACCAAATCCTAAATACGCAATAGAAGCTTCTGAAAAAATAACACTAGGAATCATAAGTACTGAAGAAGTGATAATTGTTCCTAAAGCATTTGGCAAAATATGTTTAAAAATAAGTCTACCATCTTTTGCACCTAATGATCTTGAAGCTAAAATATATTCTCTTCTTTTAAAACGATAAAATTGAGTTCTTGTTGTCGCTGCTGTTGACATCCAGCCAGTAAAACACATTGCTAAAATAAATGTTCCGAAATTACTTCCTAAATGTAAAATAAATAAAATTAACATCACCGTAAAAGGAATTCCACCTAAAATATCACAAAATCTTTCCATCGTTAAATCAACAACACCGCCAAAATAACCACTTATAGCGCCCCAAACTAAGCCAAAGCTAAAGCAAATAACAAAGACTAAAAAACCAACAAGTAAAGATGTTCTAAGCCCAGAAAAAGACACTTTTAATAAATCTCTACCTGAATCATCACTACCAAATAAAAACATTGGCATAGTATCATAACCTAAATATTTATAGTTATAATATTCGCTTTGTAAAGTAACAACTTCAATTCCATACATCGATTTTTTAGTTTGTTTAATGACTTTTTCGACTGGACATTTTTCACTTAATTTTTTAAAAGAAGATTCACCAATATCAAAATCATATTCACACCATCCATTAGCAATATATTTTTCCATATCAGTTTTTCCAATTCTATCATCTTCTCTTAAGCCATAGACATCTTCGTATTTATCATATCTAAAAGTACAATAAATAACTCTTGCTTTATAAACATTTTTATATCCATTACATTCCCAATACGATAATGAAGATGAAGTAGCTAGCATAGTTTTATTTGCATCAATAATTGATAAACTATTTAAATCATCTTTTATTGAATCATTATTAGAAGAAAAAACAGCTTTCTCAATTAATATTTGAGTTTTAGTAGAAGCATTATTTTTTAAAACAAAACTTACTCTCCCATTTTTAAACTGAGTTTTTTCTTCATCTTCACTTCCTTGTAATTTCTCTTTAATTAATGTTGATAGATTAATAGTATGTTCACCATAATTAGAAGAAAAATCAGTTAAAAAGAAACTATTATTATCATAAGAAAACATTAATGCATATTCACCTAAAACATAACCATCGTTAGTATCTTCATTCAATAAAGAATAAGTAAAATCAATATTGTAATTAATATTAAATAAATATTTCGATGATGAATATGTTTTATTTCCACTATTTTCATCACTAGAAAAGCGAACATATCCACCATAAGCATATTCTCTTGGAACATTAATAAAATTTTCACCATCTTCAGTTTTACTAACTAAAGAAATTGATCTTGCATTAGTATAACCATAAGGTAATTCATTATTAGCATCATAAGGCTTATTCTCCATTAAAGTTGTTCCATCCCAAAATCCTGTACCACTTGGAAACAATTTACTAGGAAGTAAAGCTTGATAAGGATATGTCGTATCAATATCTTGACTAACAACAAAAGGGACAATAATAGCTAAAAAAGTTAAAATACCAATAATAACTCCACCCACAACAGAAGATTTATTTTTTCTAAATCTAATCATTGCATCTTTAAAAAATGTTGTTGGTTTGCTTTCTAATTTTACATCTTTAATTTCTTTATCTTTTTGAACAAAAGTAAAATCATCTTCATTAAGAACAATCTTTTTTTGATTTCCATCATTATCGAGATAAGAAAAAACATTTTTATCTTCCATTATTTTTTCGCCCCCATTCTAATTCTTGGATCAATAAATCCATAAGATATATCAAGTAAAACTCCCGCAAGTAAACCAATTGTAGTAAATATAGCCATATTAACAAAAACAATATTATAATCTTTAGCCGTTAAAGCATCGAGGAAAAGTCCACCAATACCAGGAATACTATATAATCTTTCAAGAATCATCGAACCACCTAATATACCAATAAATTCCGCTAAAATAGATGGAACAATTGGTACCATTGCATTTCTTAAAGCATGACGAACAATTGCTTGTTTTTTTGTTAATCCTTTAGTTCTTGCAAGTAATAAATAATCACTAGACATGACCTCACATAGTTCAGCTCTAGTAAAACGACAATACCCACAAATGGAACCAAAAGATAATGACATAACTGGAATAATATATCCAAGCACTCTAGTTTGAAGTGGAGCATCATCTACTGGCCATTGAGTAGGAAGCCAATTTAATGTATAACAAAATATTAATAATAAAAACGTAATAATAACAAAACTTGGTATAGAAATAAATATCATAACTAATGTAGAAATAACATTATCAGTCATTTTATTCTTTTTTAATGCAGCTATTATACCAAGCAAAACACCCAAAGGAACAGCGATAATAACTGAAAAAATATTAACTTTAATTGTATAAGGTAGTTTAATAGCAATAATACTAGCAACATCAACATTTGGTTTTAAAGACACTGAAGTCCCCCAATCCCATCTTGTAAAAATAGCATTTAACCAATTGAAATATTGTTCCATTACTGGTTTTTGATAATAAAAATGCATTTGTCCAGAAGGATCACGATATTTCCATAACAATTCACCATAATTAAAAGATTCTTGTGAAAAATCTACTAAATAACCTAAATTAACCTGCTTAGCATAATAAGTATAAACAGAAGCATCATCGCCTATTGGCTTTTCAAAAGGTAATAATTTAATTAATATAAAAGTCAAAGAAAGAATTATAAACATTGAAACAAATGCTAATAATACTCTTTTCAAAACATACTTTACCATTTTCCCTCCCCATTAGACAAAATAAGGGGCATCAAATTTGATGACCCTAATTTTATTATGTATTTAACTAATCTAAATTAACCATTACATTTGTTGAAAGTGCGCCATTATAAATGAACCTTTGAATAACTGTTGTATATTCTACATCAACTAAAGCAAATCCTACATTACCAAGTAAACTAAATAATTCACTATTAGCTTTCGCAGTTGGAACTAAATTACCAGCACTATCATAAGTTGAAATACTTCCAATTTCATCTTTAGAAAAAGTTATAGTAATGGAAGTTAAATCATCACTTACAACTATATCTGTTTCTTGTAAATCAACATATCCAACAACTTGTCCATCAACAACATAATATGTATATAAATCTAAAGAATCAATTGTTACTAAGTCTTTACATAAAGCAGGAACTTCAATTGGTAAAGTTGCTACTAAGTCTCCATTACTATTTAATGAAGCTGTAAATTTATCATTTCTAAGAGTAACCATACTTTGTAAAGCACCATCTTTAACATAAGCACCATGATCAGCCGCAGTCCACAAAGCATCAAATGACCAATATTGTCCATCATAATATAAATCTTTAGAAACCGTATTTGTATCTGTACCCCAGTTAAGAGTAAAAGTAGAAGAGTTATCTGATTTTAATACTTCAAAGAAATTTAATGGATCTAAAGGATTACCTTCGATTCCACCAAAGCCAAAGTCAAATTGTCCAACCATCATTTTTTCATAATAAACGTCTGTCCATTCAGCACTATACCAGTGAGTAAATTCAAGTTTAATTCTTCCTCCACATACTGAATCATCATTAAAGCAAGAAGTGATATAAGAAACTAAATCTTCGCCATAATATGTAGCATTTGATTCAGCTTGCCAAGCCATTTCTAAACTAATAACAGTTGGTTTTTCTTTTGTACCTAAAACATAATGTCCAGCTGCTACTTCTTCTTCAACAGCTTGTTTAAATAACATTTTTGCACCTTCAGCACTATAACCATAAGTTTCTGGTGATCTATCTAACATGTTCGCTTGATGTTGAGAAGTACTATTATACGTAATACTCTTTTCTGGGTCAATTAAATATCCAGAACCAAAATAATCTTGAGAAGGATTTTTACCTCTTTTTGTAGCGTATTCAAGTCTATTAATAGAAGCATTAACACCCTTTAAGAAATTGCTATTAGCCATAATTGGTTTACAAGACCAAGCTTTAGATTCACTAGAAATTTGTGAAATTGTTCCATTTAAACCAAATAGCGAATTCCAAGTTTCTTGTGTACAAGAATTAACATTTAGTTTTGTAGTTGTACCAGCATTAGTAACAACTGTTCTTGGATCATCTTTATATTGAGCAAGTTGAGTTGAAGGAATTCCAGTTGCATCAAGTTTACCATTAATAAATTCTTTAAATGCAGCTTCTGTATCACTTTTTGAAGCTGGTAAAATATTAACATGTACACCTTCAATTCGATATAAATTTTTATTTTCTTCTTCATTTCTTTGAACCCATAAAGGATTTTTTTTGAAAACAATTCTTTGATCAGTTGTCCAATCCTCTAGCATATATGGTCCAAGAGCTAATATATTATCAAGAGGTGAAGAAGATAAATCTCTTGCCCAGTTACCATAATTTTCAATTCCACCTATATCAGTAATAAATTCTGCTGGAAGTGGCTCATATAAAGTGGAATTTAAATAATACATTGCATAGAATGCATTACATGGTCCATTTAAAGTAAAGGTTAATGAATTATCTTTTGTATCAGCTTTAATACCAACATCTTCCCAAACTTCAGCATTAAATCCATTAGATGATGCATTAAAATATTTACTTGCACCTTTAATTCCTGATGCACCAGTTTTAGCAGCAAGTTCAGCTCCTCTAGACAAACCATTACTCTGAGTTAATAAAACTTTAAAAGTATTAACATAATCATCTAAAGTAACTGCTTTTCCTGACCATTTACTATGTTTAGAAGATAATGAATTATAAACAAGTCCATCTTCGCCTGTTTTTAATTGAATTTTCCAGGTTGTTGCAAATCCATCACTATCAGCATCAAGCGCTTCAGGAAAATCTTTCGCAAGTACTGGATACCATTCATAACCATCTTTATTAGCATTTAGTTTAGTTCCATAATATGATGAAGCAATGTAATCAAATAAATTTGGAACTACTGATCCTTTATCATTTAAAGCATTGATAGTACCTGGATCATCAGCCTCATAAGTATGATAATATTTTCTAAATGATGCAACAGGTTCAGCAGAAGCAGATAATTCACTAGTAATATTACCTTCAGAAAGAATACCAAATCCATAATTAGGAATATATGTTTCAGTTCCTTTTTGAATATGTGTATTATACATTGTATATCCACCATCTTCATACAAAGTAATACCTGTTAAATTATGTTCTAATGCATAAGCTTCTAATTGACCTAAAATTTCGGCTTTTTCTTCGTAGGAAGCTTTGGCATAGATTTTTACATCTTCACCACTATGTACTGGATCTTTTGATGTAGTTGAGCTTGATTCACTTGAAGTTGGTCCATTTGGTGTAGACGAAGTTTCCCCACAACTTGCTACACTAAGAGATGAACCAAATAATAAAAGTGTTAATAATAATTTATTCTTTTTCATACTTTTCTCCTTTTCTCTTCTTATAAGTAATATGAATATAAAACATAAATATTATTAAATATACTAACGATTAAATAACAAAAATTTAGTTTTATTGTGTTTGATTATAAAACAATTTTATTGAATTTCAACAAAAATATTCATATTTTAGTTATTTTTTTCACCATTTTAAAAGAAAAAGTAAATAATATATATATTTATCTACTATAAATATTAATAAATCTAATATACAACCACCATATTAAATATTATATTTTAAAACTATATAAAAAACTAATGATACAATAAGATAAACTAATCCTACAATTAAATATGGAGTAAATGAAATATTGCTTTTACTTCTTTTTATAAGTTTATTTTGCTTATAATTATACATATCTATATTCTCTTTATTTTTTGAATATGAGTTTTTTATATAATAAAATGAATAAGAGAATGTATCAAATGCCCCTAAAAAATTTAAGCAAGATAAAATTCCTAAAAATAAAAAAATAGCTCCACTAATAAAAAAACCATCGGCAACACTAACTAAATTAAAACCTCTCATTAAAATAATAGAAAAAGCAATTACTATTCCTAAAATGAATAAAATCAAATATTTAATTGGAGAATGGAAAATATTTTTTCTTTTCATCGATATAATACCTCATGACATCTTCTACAACGCGGTTCATATGTTTCACTTGCTCCCACTATAACTATTTTATCATCATAATAAGCTGGCTTTCCATTAATTATTCTTTGTGTTCTCGTAGCGTTTTCTCCACATTTAACACAAATTGCTGTTAATTTTGTAACATATTCAGCCCTTGCTAAAAGTAAAGGCATAATAGAAAATGGTTCACCTTTAAAATCTAAATCTAATCCACCTACAATAACTCTAATTCCAAGATTTGCAAGATTTTCACAAACATCAATAATCCCTTCATCAAAAAATTGCACTTCATCAATTACAACCGCATAAGTAGTTTCATCAATAAAAGGCATAATTTCTTGAGAAGAAGAAATTACATAAGATGCTTTTCTATTTTTATTATGTGATACTATTTCGTTAAGAGAATAACGATTATCAATTTTTGGTTTAAAACACACTACTTTTCTTTTAGCATATTCAATTCTTCTAATTCGACGAATAATTTCCTCAGATTTACCTGCAAACATTGGTCCACATATGACCTCTATTGATCCTAACTTATTTTCCATAATAAAAAACCTCTAATACATATATTAAAGCATTAGAGATTTAAAATCGATATAAAAATGGCTAATCAATAATTGACTAGCCATTTAATAAATTATTTATCTTCTTTAGAATCGTCTTCGAAGTTATCAAAGCTCATATTGCTATAATCACTATCATCATCTTCAAATAAATCAGTGAATTTAATAACATTATCATCTTCTTGTTCTTCAGGAATATTTAAATCTGGTTCTTCTTCAAACTTCTCTTCTACTTCTTCTTCATCATCTTCTTCATGTAATTGGAAAGATTCTCCAGCAGGAATTAACTTACCAATCATGACATTTTCTTTTAAACCATGTAAGTGATCAACACTGCCTTTAATAGCAGCATCTGTTAATACTTTTGTAGTTTCTTGGAATGATGCAGATGATAAGAATGATTCAGTATCAAGAGCAGCTTTAGTAATACCTAAAACTCTAGGATATCCAACAGCAGGACGTTTTCCTTCAAGAATTGCTTTTTCATTTGCTTCAGTAAAGCGGTTAATTTCAATTCTAGTACCTGGTAATAAATCAGTATCGCCAGAATCAACAACAACCATCTTTCTTAACATTTGTTTAACAATAACTTCAATATGTTTATCAGAAATATCAATACCTTGAATACGATAAACTTTATGAACTTCTTGAACGATATACTTTTCAACTGCTGCAACATCTGCGACATTGATTAATGTCTTAGGATTAATAGCACCAGAAGTTAAAGGTTGACCATTTGTTACTTTATCACCTTCGTGAACAATAACATTAGCGCCAATAACAGTTGTATAAGATTTTTCTTCTAAATCATTTTTAACAACGATTGTTGATTTATTTTTATCATCAACTGTAATAGAATTAACTGTACCAGCAATTTCAGAAATAATTGCTTCACCTTTAGGTTTTCTAGCTTCAAATAATTCTTGAACTCTTGGAAGACCTTGAGTAATATCAGATCCAGCAACACCACCAGTATGGAATGTACGCATGGTTAATTGAGTACCAGGTTCACCAATAGATTGAGCAGCCATAATACCAACTGTATCACCAACTTTAGCAATATTTCCACTTGCCATATTACGTCCATAACAATGAACACAAACGCCATCTTTAGTTTCACAACCAAACAATGATCTAATTTCTACTTTATTAATACCAGCATTAACAATCTTATGAGCTGTGTCTTCATCAATTAATGTGTTACCTGCACAAAGAACTTCATTGGTATTTGGATCAAGAATATCATGACATGAAAAACGACCAACAAGTCTATCATATAATGGAACAATAGCATTCTTTTGTCCTGGTTCTCTGACTTCTTCTACGACAAAACCATGATCTGTACCACAATCTTCTTCACGAATAATAACATCGTGAGAGACATCAACAAGTCTTCTTGTTAAATAACCAGAGTCAGCAGTTTTTAAAGCAGTATCCGCACCACCTTTTCTAGCACCATGGGTAGCAATAAAGAATTCAGAAACAGTTAAACCTTCACGGAAACAAGATTTAATAGGAAGTTCAATAGTTTCACCAGATGGATTAGACATCAATCCACGTAAACCTGAAAGTTGTAAGAAGTTAGACATATTACCACGAGCACCTGAATCACTCATCATATAAATTGGATTACGTGGATTTTCTAACAATTGACCTTCAAGTTTCTTAGAAATTTGATCTTTAGCATTTTCCCAAACTTTAATAACTTTATCGTGTCTTTCTTTATCTGTAACAATACCTCTAGAATAAAGACGAGTAATCTTTTCGACTTTTTCATCTCCTTCTTTCAAGATATCTTCCTTACCTTGAACTAATGCAACATCGGCAATGGAAACAGTAATACCAGAAATAGTAGAATACTTAAATCCTTGGTCTTTTAATTTATCAAGAACTTCTGAAGTTCTAGGGTTATGATAACGATGGAAAACTTCATCAATAATTGCAGTAATATCTTTCTTAATGAAAGGACGTTTTAAAGGTTGAGAAGCAATATATTCTTTAATATTAGTTCCCTTTGGAACAAAGAAAATATCTAAATCACCTAAAAGATTTTTAACTTTTTTATCAGTTGGAGCAATATTCAAATAAGGGAAATCTTCAGGGAAGATTTGGTTAAAGATAATTTTACCAACTGTAGTAATTAAATATGAATTATTCATTTCTTCTGTGAAGCCAGTTTTGTGCATTGCACTACCTTTAATAGCAACACGGTTATGTAAATGAACTTGTTTTGTTTGATAAGCAAGCATTACTTCATCAATTGAAAGGAATACTTTACCTTCACATTCAGCATATAAATCATATTTTTCTGCTTCATCTTCATCACCAATTTCTCTAAGTTTTTGAGCTTTATTCTTAAAGAATGGAATATCACTTTCAAGAGTTAAATAATAGTTACCCAAAATCATATCTTGAGATGGAGTAACAATAGGTTTACCATCTTTAGGGCCTAAAATATTATTAGATGCAAGCATCAATTCAAGTGCTTCTTCTTGTGCTTTCTTTGATAAAGGTACATGAACAGCCATTTGGTCGCCATCAAAGTCAGCATTGAAAGCTGTACATACTAATGGGTGTAATCTGATTGCATGACCGGCAACAATAATAGGTCTGAATGCTTGAATACCTAAACGGTGAAGTGTAGGAGCACGGTTTAAAAGAACTGGATGTTGTTTAACAACTCTTTCAGCTACATCTAAAACTTTTGCATCATAATGGTCAATCATTTTATTTGCTTGTTTATGAGAAGTAGCAATTTCTTCTTTAATCATAATAGAAGCAATAAATGGTCTAAATAATTGGACAGCCATTTCCATAGGTAATCCACATTGATACATCTTTAAAGATGGTCCAACAGCAATAACTGAACGACCTGAGAAGTCAACACGTTTACCAAGTAAATTTTGTCTGAAACGACCAGATTTACCTTTTAATGCAGTTGATAATGATTTATATGGTTTACCAGATTGAGATAAGACTGGTTTACCTTTACGGCCATTATCAATTAATGAATCAACAGCTTCTTGAAGCATTCTTTTTTCGTTCATTAAGATAACATCAGGTGAATTAATATCAATTAATTTCTTTAAACGATTATTACGGTTAATAACTCTTCTATATAAATCGTTTAAATCACTTGTTGCAAATCTACCACCATCAAGAGGCAACATCGGTCTTAAATCTGGTGGAATAACAGGAAGAACATCTAAAACCATCCATTCAGGTTTATTTTTAGAAGTTTTAAAAGCTTCAATTGTTTCAAGTCTTTTAATAAGTTTTGTTCTCTTTAAGCCTTGAGATTCTTTTAAATCCTCTTCAATTTTTTTGAATTCTTGTTCGATATCTACTTCATGTAATAAACGTTGAATAGCTTCTGCACCAATTCCAAATTCAGCATTTGTAAAACGAGTTACATAATAAGCTGTATCAAAGAAATTGAATGGTTCAGCTGGGTTTAATAATCTTTCAACTAATGCAACGCCTTCTTGATAATCATAACTATCTTGATTTAAAGTTGGTAAAATTTCTTTTTCAATAACATTTTGGAAAATAATTCTTCCAGTTCTTTCATCAAAGACTTGTTTTTTAGTAATTATTTTAGAAGTACCTGCATTTAAACAAATATGAGATTTAAAATAAACAATATCTTCTAATTGCTTTGGTAAAATATCAAGGACTAAACCCATTTTGGAAGGGATACCTTTTAAATACCAAATATGAGCACATGGAGAAGCGAGTTCAATAGAACCCATTCTCTCACGTCTTACAGCTTTTGTAGTAATTTCAACACCACATTTATCACAAATAATACCTTTGAAACGTGACTTTTTATATTTACCACAATGACATTCATAATCTTTAGCAGGGCCAAAGATTCTTTCACAAAATAAACCATCAGGTTCTGGTTTTTGGGAACGATAGTTGATAGTTTCAGGTTTTGTAACTTCACCATGAGACCATTCTCTAATTTTTTCTGGGGAAGCCAAGCCAATTTGAATTGCAACTAAATTATTAACATCAAACATCTTTCATTCCTCCTTAATCTAAATCATCTTCATCAGCAACAACTCTGATATCAGAAGTCATTTCTCTAACTGATGAATTAATTTTTCTTGCTTCTTTTTCTGATTCTTCAGCAATGTTATCAATACTAATAACATTATTTGATTTATCTAATAAGTTAACATCTAATCCTAATGATTGAAGTTCTTTAATTAAAACACGGAATGATTCAGGCATACCAGGTTTTGGTATTGGTCTACCCTTAATAATAGCTTCATATGTTTTTGCTCTACCAACCATATCATCTGATTTAATAGTTAAGATTTCTTGTAAGATATGAGCTGCCCCATAAGCTTCAAGAGCCCAAACTTCCATTTCACCAAATCTTTGACCACCATTTTGTGCTTTACCACCAAGAGGTTGTTGAGTAACCAATGAGTAAGGTCCAGTTGAACGAGCATGTAATTTATCATCAACCATGTGGACAAGTTTAATCATATACATGACACCAACAGAGATTCTTTCATCGAATCTATCACCTGTACGTCCATCATATAAGACTGTTTTTCCATCTGGAGCCATACCTGCTTGTTTCATAAGATCGAATAATTCTTCATTACTCATACCATCGAAAACAGGTGTAGCAATTTTAATACCAAGTTTTTTACAAGCCATACCTAAATGGATTTCTAAAACTTGACCGATATTCATACGAGAAGGAACACCTAATGGGTTTAACATAATATCAACTGAAGTTCCATCAGGAAGGAATGGCATATCTTCAACAGGGAGAATTCTTGAAATAACACCCTTGTTACCATGTCTACCAGACATCTTATCACCTTCAGAGATTTTTCTCTTTTGAACAATATATACTTTAACGACTTCATTAACTGATGGAGGTAATTCTGCGCCATCTTTTCTTGAGAAGCGTTTTACATCAAGAACAATACCTGATCCACCATGTGGAACACGTAATGAAGAATCTTTACCATCTTTTGTCTTTTCAGCAAAAATAGCTTGTAATAATTTTTCTTCAGCAGTTGGATCAGAAATTCCTTTTGGAGTAATCTTACCAACTAAGATATCATCTTCTTTAACTTCCGCGCCAGGAATAATGATACCATTTTCATCAAGATTTGCTTTTGCTTCGCTTGATGTATTAGGGACATCACGAGTAATTTCTTCATCACCTAATTTTGTTGTACGACATTCAAGTTCATATTCTTCAATATGAATTGAAGTATAAACATCATCTTTAACAAGTCTTTCAGACATGATAACAGCATCTTCGTAGTTATAACCATTCCATGTTGTGAAAGCAATAATAACGTTTTGACCTAAAGCTAAATCGCCTTGATCCATAGCTGGACCATCAGCAATAATTTCACCTTTTTCAACATGTTGACCAGCATTAACGATTGGAGTTTGGTTAATACAAGTACCACCATTACTTCTTAAGAATTTTTGTAAAATGTAATTTCTTGTATTTCCAATATCTTCTTCAACAACAATATGTTTTGAATCAACAAGTTTAACTATACCTGCTTCAAAAGCAGTAACAGCAGAACCAGAGTCTCTAGCAATATTATGTTCAAGACCAGTACCAACAAATGGTGCATGTGGCTTAAGTAAAGGTAAAGCTTGACGTTGCATGTTAGCACCCATCAAAGCACGAGTAGTATCATCGTTTTCTAAGAATGGAATACATGCAGCAGCAATAGAAACAATTTGTTTTGGTGAGACGTCCATGTAATCGACATCCTCTTTGTTAGCCATAATGTTTTCACCATTATATCTAGCAATTACTTTATCAGAAATAATTTCATGATTTGGTCCAAGAGGAACGTTTGCTTGAGCAATAATGTGATTTCTTTCTTTATCTGCTGATAAGTATTCAGCTTCTTCAGAAACAATACCAGTTCCCTTTTGAACTTTTCTATATGGAGTTTCGATAAATCCATAATCATTAATTTTTGCATAACATGCAAGGTTATTAATCAAACCAATATTTTGACCTTCAGGTGTTTCAATAGGACAAATTCTACCATAGTGAGAATAGTGAACATCTCTAACAGCGAATGAAGCACGATCTCTAGTTAAACCACCAGGTCCTAATGCTGATAATCTTCTCTTATTAGCAAGTTCAGCAAGAGGGTTTGTTTGGTCCATATATTGTGATAATTGCGATGAATTAAAGAATTCTTTAATTGCAGCAGTTAAAGGACGAATATTTGTTAAAGA
>FR889406.1:105439-110936 GCA_000432895.1 Firmicutes bacterium CAG:449
GTTCCATCAACTGCAATAGACATTTTGTCCCTAACAGTTCTTTCCATTCTAGATAAACCAATTCTAAATTGATTTTGAATTAATTCTCCAACACATCTAATACGTCTATTACCTAAGTGATCAATATCATCAGTATCACCAAAGCCATCCATAACATTCATAAAATATGAAATAGTAGCAATCATATCAGGCATAATAACGTGATCTAAAGTACAATTTAAATCTGTACCAATAATGTTAGTTACTTTTTCTTTCTTTTCGTTTGTATATACTTTAAGAATATTAACATTTGTATGATCATCTAGTTTTTGGTTTAAATCTAAAGAAACAGTATGGGCACCATTTTCAAAGAATTTTTCATTTTGTAATTTTAAAACTATTTCTTTTGTTAATTCTGTGCCTTCTGGATAAACAAGTTCACCATCACTGCTAATTAAATCTTCCGCAATAATTCTTCCAACTAAACGATTATAAATTCCAAGTTTTCTATTAAATTTAAATCTTCCAGCAGGGCCTAAATCATATTGTTTATGTTTTTCTTCAAAGAATCTTGAACGGAAGAATGAAGTAGCACCTTCAGCAGTTGCAGGTTCACCAGGTCTTAAACGCGCATAAATTTCAAGCATTGCATGACCAGGATCTAATTCTTCATTTTCTTTTCCTTCACGTTCTTTATTGATTGTATTAATTAAAGCTTCATTATCACCAAATAATTCAATCATCTTATCATAGGTTGAAAAACCTAATGCTCTTAATAAAACGGTGATTGACATTTTTCTTAAACGCTCAATTCTAACCCATAATTGATCTTTTAAATCTGCTTCAAATTGTAACCATGTTCCACGAGCAGGAATTAAATCAGCATTATAACTATATTTACCTGATTTATTATCAAAAACAGATGAGAAATATGCTCCAGGTGAACGAACAATTTGTGAAACAATTGCTCTTTCAGCACCATTAATAATAAATGTTCCTGAATTAGTCATTAATGGGAAATCACCCATAAATACTTCACTTTCTTTAATTTCACCAGTAACAGTATTAATTAATCTAAATGTTACTTTTAAAGGAGCAGAAAAAGTTAATCCTCTGATTTTGCATTCAAGAAAATCATATTGAGGTTTATCTAATCGGCATGAAACATATTCAATAATTAATTGTTCATTTGGGCTTTTAATTGGATAGATGTCTTTAAAAACTTCATCTATTCCGTGTTCTTCTAACCAAGCAAAAGATTTTGTTTGAATCTCAACAAGGTTAGGGAGTGGTAGAGTACCGGAAATCTTTGAGAAATCAATTCTTCCGTTATGAAGGTACTTAATTTCTTTGTTGTTAATATTTTTACTCATTAGAAGTCCTCCTTAGTTTTCATTTTTTCTTTGTTAGCGCGATAGATGTAGAAGCCTTTGTCTCTTTTTAAAAGTGTGCAATTATTAAACACTGAATTAATATATTTTTGGGCAGATTCTGCGCCATGACTTTTTCTTATCACAATAAACAAAGAACCATTTTCATTTAAATGCTCATAAGCTTGGCTGAAAATACTATAAATAACCTTCTTACCAGCACGAATAGGTGGATTAGTCACAATATAATCAAATTGAGATTTAACATTAGAAAAGATATCACTTTCTAAAATATTAACATTAGTTAAATTCCATTTTTTAGCGTTTTCTTGCGCAAGCGTACATGCGCGTAAGTTAACATCAATAAGCGTGAACATACAACTAGGAAAATTTTTAGCTAATATAAGCCCAATCGTCCCATATCCACATCCTACATCTAAAACTAATCCATGTAAATTTTCTTTTAAAAGCACTTTAATCAAGGCTATTGATCCATAATCAACTTCGCCTTTTGAAAAGACACCATTATCAGAAATAAAGGAGTATTTTTCGTCATTTAAAGAAATAGATATTTCTCTTTTTTTAGATTTTAAATCGTTATTATTGTCAAAATATTGCATTCTTAGACATTACTCCTTAAAGCGACAAAAACCCACCCCATAAATCTGGGGCAGGTTTAATTTGTTTTTTTAGTATAAAGTTAAATTATTTAACTTCAACTTCAGCACCAGCTTCAACTAAAGTAGCTTTGTGTCCTTCAGCTTCAGCAGGAGAGATTTTTTCTTTGATTGTTGCTGGGCAGTTATCAACTAACTTCTTAGCATCAATTAAACCTAAACCTGTGATTGCTTGAACAGCTTTGATAACTTTAACTTTTTGAGCACCGCATGCTTTTAAGATTAAGTTAACTTCAGCTGGACCTGCAGCTGCAGCTTCTTCTTCAGCTGGAGCAGCAACAGCACCTGCTACTGGAGCAGCAGCTGTAACACCGAATTCATTTTCGATAGCTTTTACTAAATCGTTTAATTCAACGATAGACATTTCTTTGATAGAAGCAATAATTTCTTCATTTGTTAATTTTGCCATTTTAAATTCCTCCTTAAATAATGATTATGGCTATTCTTTTTCAGCGACAGCTTTAACAGCGCAAGCAAAGTTGCGAACTGGAGCTTGTAAGACTGAGCAAAGCATAGAAAGTAAACCTTCTCTGCCAGGTAATTTTGCAAGTGTCTTAACTTCTTCAGCTGAAACGTTTTTACCTTCAACTATACCACCCTTAATAACAAAATTTGGGTGTGTTTTTGCAAATTTTGCAGCTTCCTTAGGTCCAGCAATTGGATCTTCAGCATAAATAAATGCATTAGGACCTTCAAGAACTGAAGCAAATCCTTCAACATTTTCAGTTGCACGATGTACAAGTGAATTTTTGAATACGCTACATTTTGCATTAGATTTTGCTAATGCTCTTTTTAAACTAGACATTTCAGTAACAGATAATCCACGATATTCTGCTACAATGAAACATTTTGATGCTGATAAAACATCATTAATATGAGCAACTTTAGCCTTTTTAGCCTCTAAAACGTTTTGGTTCATTTGGCACCTCCTCTAAAAATTGTTTTTTTATAGTCAACAATATACAAGAGTAATGCTTGTCATTATTTATAAATAACTTACTTTACCTCGGCAACATTATTAAGCTAATAGCCGTTGCTGTCTTTGGTATATTGGAACTATTAAATTAATTTTATCTTCCTTCAAATGTAAATTTGATTGAAGGGCCCATAACTGTGTGTAATACACAATTTTTAATATAAACACCTTTAACAGATGCTGGGCGAATTTTAAGAATTGTTTCACAAACTGTTTTGAGATTGTCAACAACCTTTTCTGCATCAAATGATGCTCTAGCAATTGAGAAGCATAAGTTACCTTCCTTATCAACACGATAAGAAATTTTACCTGCTTTAATTTCTGTAATTGCTTTTCCGATTTCAGGTGTAACTGTACCTGTTTTTGGGTTAGGCATTAAACCTTTAGGGCCTAAAATACGTCCCAATTTACCTAATTCACCCATCATATCAGGTGTAGCAACGATTACATCATAATCGAACCAGTTTTCATTTTTGACTTTCTCTAAAATTTCTTTTCCACCAACGAAATCTGCACCTGCAGCAGTAGCTTCTTCAGTTTTAGTATTAGTTACAGCCAAAATCTTTTTTGTCTTACCATTTCCGTGTGGGAGTGTTAATGTTCCTCTTAATTGTTGGTCAGCTTGTTTAGGATCAACATTTAAACGGAAAGCGACATCAATAGTAGCATCAAATTTAACAGTTGATGTTTCTTTGACTAATGCACAAGCTTCTTCTAAAGTATAAACTTTTTTTGGATCTACTTTAGCTAATGCAGCTTGGTATTTTTTTCCTTTCTTCATAATTTCCTCCTTGTGGTGTTAACGGGACTTCCCTTCCACTATCTATTTTTCGTCAATAACGATACCCATATTACGGGCAGAACCAGCAACAATTTTCATAGCTGCTTCAACATCGTTACAGTTTAAATCAGGTAATTTGTACTCTGCAATTTTTCTTAATTGAGCTTGGCTAATATGACCTACTTTTGTAGTCTTAGCATTACTTGATCCTTTTTTGATTCCAGCTTCTTTTAATAATAATCCAGCAACTGGAGCAGTTTTAATAACAAAATCAAATGATTTATCTTCATAAGCAGTAATGATTACTGGGACAACATCACCAATTCTGTCACTTGTTTTAGCGTTGAATTCGGTACAAAATTTAGGCATTAAGATACCAGCAGATGCTAGTTTTGGGCCTGGTTTTGCTTGACCGCCAACGAGTTCAAGTTTTACAACTTTTGCGATTTTCTTACTCACGTGGCATACCTCCTATAAGTTTTTTGTCCGTGCTGTGGGATAACGAATTACTATAAGTAAATAATTCTTCCACTGCGCAATTTTCATAGCATTAAAGCGCAGGTCGCAATAACACCATGCTTTGATATGATATAATAAAGTCAATAGCATTTTCAAGAAAAAAATAAAGAAATCAAGATTTTATATTAATAGTTTATAAAATTACAATTATTTAAGTTTAATAAATTTTGTAATTCATGCAATACTTTAAGTAAAAAAAGCGAGGTTTTATATAGCAGTTTTTTTAATTTAGATAAGAAAAATTTTCAAAAAAGTTTAGATTCTCAAATTTTCATTGATAAATCAATGCTTATTGGAAAAGTTGATAATTTAATAGAAACAAATGATTGTTTTATGGGCATAACAAAACCTCGTCGCTTTGGTAAAACTATGATAACATCAATGTTAGAAGCATATTATTCTAAAGAATGTACATCAAAAAAGTTATTTAAAAATATATAGAAAAAATATTTGATAAAAACTTAAAAAGATTTACAACAACATTTAATCGATTAGATGAAAATGTGTGATCAGTATTATTGAATGTTTCATATGGTTATGCTAGAAAAGAATATAACTTTTTTAAAGAAGCAAATGAGCAGATTTAATTTTAGTGCCATATAGAACAAATAAACCATGAATCATCTTTGAATTAAAAGTTGATTCAAGTTGTCTAAAAGCCATCAAACAAATTAAAGAAAAAGATTATTTAAAATCATTTACAAATTATGAAGGAAAGATTTTATTAATAGGAATTAATTTAAATTCTAAAACTAAAAAACATTCTGTTTTAATTGAAGAAATTTATAAATAGCTATTTTTGTCCATACTAAAAATATGGACAGATCATTTTTAAAATTCTCTTTTTATTTTTTAAAAAAAATTATAACTCTAGATAATGATAAAGATTTCATTGTCTCATCTCTAGCGTATTATTTAACAATATCTTTAATTCCTTTATTAACAATAACTTACTATTTTTTTAAATTATTCAATATAGATATTAATTTTTTAAATTCAATAACAACTAATTTTGATATAACTAATCTATTTTCTAATAATTTAATCAATATTTTTTCTACAATAATTTCTATTTATATTTCTAGTAAAGGATTATTAAATTACTATATTTATATTAATCAAAAATTTCAAATCGATAAATTAAAATATCATTTCATTACAAGCAAAATATATGTAAGTATAATTACTTTATTAT
>FR889406.1:110970-128355 GCA_000432895.1 Firmicutes bacterium CAG:449
TCTTTCCTATTATTTATCTAATTAATCATTATTTAGAAAATATATTTATTTTAAATTTTTTTAAATGGATTATTTATTCAATATTTTTATTTTTACTAATTTTAATTTTAAATTATTTTTTATTAAGAAAAAAGATTAAATTAGAATATTTAGGAATCGGTTGTTTTATCTCTAGTATTTTATTAACTTTTTTAACGTTTATTATCAATATAGTCTTTACTTATTTTCAAACAAAAGAAAAATATTATGGAGTTTTAACTAGTTATATTATTCTAATCTTATTTTTATATTTAATTTCTTATATTATCGTTTTAGGAAACCAAATTAATTATTTATTTTATAAAAAACATGTATAAAATTTCACTATTTTTCTTACACTAAAATATGAGGTTAAAAACATGAATATCATTCCTGCTGTAACACTACAAAATTTTGATGGCAGTAAAAGTTATGATTTATTTTCCTTACTATTAAAAGAAAGAATTATTATGTTAACTGGAGAAATAAATGATGATTTAGCTAGCATTGTTATTTCTGAAATTTTATATTTAAATGCTTCTTCACCTAATGAGAAAATAACAATTTATATCAATTCTCCAGGTGGATCAGTTTCTTCAGGGCTTGCTATATACGATGTAATGAAAAATATTACTTCACCAATTGAAACTATTGGAATGGGCTTATGCGCTTCTATGGGTGCATTTCTTCTTTCATCAGGAAGTAAAGGATATCGAAAAGCATTTCAAAATTGTGAGATAATGATTCACCAACCTTTAGGTGGAAGTAATGGGCAAGTTAGTGATTTAGAAATTATGACCAACAGATTTATTTACTTAAAGAAAAAATTAAATAAAATTCTCGCTGAAAATACTTCTCAACCATTAGAAAAAATCAATAAAGATACTGATAGAAATTACTTTATGTCCAGTGAAGAAGCTTTAAAATATCATTTAATTGATGAAATAAAATAATTATTTATATTCACTAGATAATAAATAATCTCTAATTCCCACAAACAATTCTGATAAATCAATATCTAAAGCAATAGCAATTTTTCTAAGTACTTTTAAAGAAGGGTTTCTTTTCCCATTTTCTAAATCAGATAAATAATTTTTATTAATATTAGCTTCTAAAGCTAAAGTTAAACTAGACATTTTTCTTTGCTTTCTTAAATAAGCAATTCTTTTTCCTAATTGATGATATATATCGATATTATTCATTAACTAACTCCTGATATTTTTCATGAAATTTATTTAAAATATGATTAACACCTGATTTAGATAAAACAATTTGATATTCATCTTTTAAACAATTCGCTATTTGATTTAAAGAATAATCCAAATTTGCTAAACGAATATCGGCAACAATTTTTTCTTTTTCTAAAAATAAATCATATACACCAACTTTTTTTAAATATTCAATTTCCTTAGCTTGTTGTTCACCTTTAGCCAAACTTTTTTGATAATTAGCATTATAGCAAACCTGTATTCTATTTTCTGAATTAAAATAGTCTTTTTCTATTCGCGCATTTTCAAATTCAAGTAAGCAATCATGAGAATAAATAATTGATAAAAAAGTTGCAATTTGATCAGCTTTTTTTAAATATAAAACATATCTATTTCTTCTTGGGAGAGCTTTAAAATCCATCGCTTTATTATTACGAAAACGATTTAATAATTTTAAAAAATAATGTGCATCTTCTTCATTAAAAACAACCATTTGCAAATGATAATTTTTTGAAGAAGGAGAATTGACACTACCTGAAGCTAAAAAAGCTCCTGCAAAAAAATATCTTAATCTTTCTTCTAAGACTAAACTATGAGGATTAGAAGGTAATCCATCTGAAAATAATTCAAGTTTTTCAAGAATTTCCATGACATTATCATTAATACTTATTTGAAAAACACTACCTTTATCAAAGTTAACTTTTCTAGAATAAGTAAAACTTGGAATTACTGAAAATAAAGATTTAAACAAAGTAAAAATCAATTTGGCAACTTTAGAATTTTCTGTTCTTAAAGTTAAAGTAGGTCCAATTAAATTCAAAATACCATTGACTTTACAATACCCTGAAAGTAAAGAAAGTTGCTCTTCTTTAGTTAACTCTAATAAGCAAATTTCTTCTTTTACTAATGTGGTAAATGTTGTAATTTTATTTTCCATAATAAAAACACCTAATAAATTATATCACTTTTTTAACAAAAGATAATTAAGTATTTCTTGACTTGCTAACGCTCCATCTCCAGAAGCTACAATAATTTGACGTAAAGATTTATTAGTTACATCACCACTTGCAAAAAGTCCTTCTATACTTGTATGCATATTTTTATCTACAATAACAAAGCCTTTTTCATCTAAAATTGATTTATCTTCTATAAAAGATGTATTAGGAATTAAACCAACATATTCAAAAAGAACTTTTGTTTCAATAGTTTTTTCTTGTTTGGTTTCAACATTTTCTATAATTAAACTAGATAAATGATTTTCACCTAAAAATTCTTTAATAATGTAAGGAGTTAAAATTTCCACATTTTCCTTTTTGATTAATTCATCAAGATATTGTTTACTTCCTCTAAATTCATTACGGCGATGAATTAAATATACTTTACTAGCAATATTAGATAAATAAATGGCTTCTTCTAAAGCAGAATTACCACCACCTACAATAGCCATAATTTCATTTTTAAATAAATTACCATCACATACTGCACAAGTTGAAATACCTTTAGAAATAAATTTTTTTTCACTAGGAAGATTTAAATATTTATTTTTTGTTCCTGAACATACTAAAACTGCTTCTACTTGATAAATATTTTTATTCGTTTGAATAACGAACTCATTTTCTTTTTTTAAAGAAAGAACTTTTTCTCTAGTGACTTTAATATCATTTACTTTTAAAACATTTTCATAATCTAAAGCTAAATCAAATCCAGAAATATGCTTAAAAGGCGGATAATTATCAATATCCGCGGTTAAATTAACTTTTCCACCAATTAATTCATTTTCAAATAAAATAAAATTAATGCCCGCTCTTTTTAAATAAATGGATGTGGTAATTCCACTTGGGCCTGCTCCAATAATAGCAACTTGATATTTCATTTTTTCACCTAAAATATGTTTTCTAAATTTTTAAAATTATTTATTAATAAATCTGGATTTAAAAGTGAATTATTTCTCCCTTTACTCCAAGAAACCAAAGAAGTATAAACATGTGCACTTTTTCCTGAATCTAAATCAGATTTATTATCACCAATAAATATTATTTGATTATTTTGTAAATTATAAACTTTTTTGATTAATTCTAATCCTTCTGGAGAAGGTTTAGGATTTTTAACTTCATCTAAAGTTACTACCATATCAAAATATTTTGCTAAATCAAAACTAGATAGCATTTCTTCACATGAAGATTTAAAACGCGAAGTAAATAAAATAACTCTATATCCTTTTTTTCTTAAATAAATTAAAATTTCTTCTGCATAAGGATATAATTTTGCTTGTTCAAGAGTATGTTTTCTTGCATAATCATGATATGTATTTAATAAATCATCCATATCATTATTAAAATATTTTAAAAACATCGATTTTAAGGTTGGTCCTAAAAAAGAAATTTCTTCTTCTTTAGAAAGTTTATAATCAGGACGATAAGTTTTAAAAACTTCTCTATAGGAATTAATTACCAAATCATCAGTATTTAATAAAGTTCCATCTAAATCAAAAACAATCGTAGTAACTGTTTCAAACATTATTTTTCTTCCTTTTTATCTTCATTTTTTTCTGAAAGAGGTAGAGAATCTTTTTCTGCTTCACTACCAGAAATTACATTTGTATCAAGAACCTTTTTTTGCCATTTCTTTTCATATAAATGACAAAAAACTATACCTATAATTCCTAAAGCAATAAAAACAATTGACATAACAAATGATTTCATATTAGCTTTAGCTAAATCACTAGCGTTATTCACTCCCATAATAAATTTAGGATTTCTTAATGGTTCAAGAATCATTCTAACAATTCCATACCAAATTAAATAACAGCACATTAAATCGCCATTAGCTAAATGAATTTTATTATTTGTTTTTTCTTTAATAAAATTAAATAAAGCTGGAAGAGCAAACATAATTAAACAAAAACCAATAACATTAACAACGCTTTCAATTAAAAATAAAGGCACTACCATTTGTGAAGAAGTTCCTTCACATAAATAATATAAGCCATCTGCTCCTTTAAATAGTTCACCATTAAAATTAGAAGTTGCCCAATTATTACCAGCAGCATTTAAGCTAATAGAAAGTCGATCTGTAATAAATGAAGGTAAAAAATTCCATTTATCAACACAAGAGCCATATACTTCTTGATTAAAAAAATTACCCCATCTTCCAATCGCTTGTGCAATTAAAATAGAAGGAACAATACAATCAGCAGCAATCAAAACTGGAATATTAGGTCTTCTTTTAATCATAAAGATAATTCCTACTACTGCCCCAAGAAGAACTCCACCTTGAATAGCAAGTCCACCTTCATATATTTTATAAATATCAGTAAATGGTTTACCTTCAGCAATAATCCACCATATTCTTGCTCCAATAATACCAGCAGGAAAGGCAATATATAAAAGGTTTTCAATTGCATTAGGATCATATCCTTTTTTCTTTAAAAAGTATTGTGATAATTTATATGTAGCAATCGCTCCAAGTAAAATACATATAGCATAAAAAGCAATTTTAAAATTTCCAATTTCAATAATATTTTTACCTACAAACAAATTTTTCATATTTCTCTCTTCTTTCTTAAAAGTTCATTCATTCTATTTTCAAATTCAAATGAAGAATCAAATCCATCATCTTTTAATTTTAAATTTGTAACTGCAACTTCAATAATTTCCGCCATTGATCTAGCTCCAGAAACAGGTAAATTTAATAAAGGTATATTCACACCTAAAATTTGATAATATTGAACATTATTACCTAATCTATCAAAAGGTTTATCTTGCTCAAAAGGAACTAAATTTATCACATAGGAAATTTTTTTTCTTCTCACTAATGAGTTAATTCCAAATAATCTTTTAATATCAATAATTCCAATACCTCTAACTTCCATCTCACCTACTAATAATTCAGGAGCTTCTCCAATCAATTCATTTCTAATATAAGAAATATCAATTCGATCATCGGCTACTAATTTATGACCTTTTTTTACTAATTCAAGAGTTGTCTCAGATTTACCAATACCAGATTGTCCCATAATAATAACACCCATTGAATAAATTTCCACTAATGAAGCATGAATACTAGTGGTTGGCGCTAATTTTTCTTGTAAATAACTAAATGTTGCATTAGTTAAATTAGAAGATGACATTCCTGTTGATAAAATTGGAAAACTTTTCTTTTTAGCAATATTTAATAAATCACTAGGACATTCTTGATTCCAAGTCAAAATAATAGCTGGGCATTCATCATTAGTTAAAAAATCATATGCTTTAATTAAATCTTCTTTTTTGGCTTGATTAATATAAATAATTTCTCTATGTCCTAAAACAACAATATAGTTTTTATTTGTTGCATCAAAAAAACCAGTTAGTTCAAAACCAGGACGATTTATTTGCATAAATTGTATTTTCCTAGTTTTTAAAGATTGATAGCCGCTTAAAACAATTAAACCAAAATGTTGAGCGTATTCTTGAAGTGTAACAAATTTATTAGACATATCTTAACCTTGAAACAATAATAACAAAACTTTTTCTATTCTTCAATTATTTGCATTCTTTTCTTATCTCTAGATAAAATCTTCTTCAAATATTGGCCTGTATATGAAGTAGGATATTCGCTTACTTCTTCTGGAGTACCCTTAACAACAATACTTCCTCCTCCTTCTCCACCTTCAGGTCCTAAATCAATAATATAATCAGCACATTTAATAACATCTAAATTATGTTCAATAACTAAAACTGAATTTCCACCTGCTACAAGAGCTTTTAATACTTCAAGTAAACAACGAATATCATCAATATGTAATCCAGTAGTTGGTTCATCTAAAATATATAAAGTTTTACCAGTTGGCCTTTTAGAAAGTTCATAAGCAAGTTTAACTCTTTGAGCTTCTCCACCAGAAAGTGTAGTAGATGATTGACCTAATTTGATATAACCTAAACCGACATCACATAAAGTCTTAACTTTACGATAAATAGAAGGAATATTTTCAAAAAAAGTTGTCGCATCTTCACAAGTCATTTCTAAAACATCATAAATATTTTTTCCCTTATAAGTAATTGCTAAAGTTTCATCGTTATATCTTCTTCCATGGCATTCTTCACATTGAACATAAACATCTGGAAAAAATGACATTGAAATTCTTTTAACTCCATCACCTTCACATGCTTCACACCTTCCACCTTTAACATTGAAAGAAAAATGACTCTTTGTATATCCTTTAGCTCTAGCATCTTTAGTAGAGGCAAATAAATCTCTAATATCATCAAAAACACCAATATATGTAGCAGGATTAGATCTAGGAGTTTTTCCAATTGGATCTTGAGAAATATTAATAACTTTATCAATATTCTCTAAGCCTTTAATTTGTTTAACTTTTCCTGCTTCCATTTTTGCTCGATTTAAATAATTATAAGTATTTTTATATAAAACTTCGGTTACTAAAGAGGATTTTCCTGATCCAGACACTCCAGTAACCAATACTAAACATCCTAAAGGAATTTTAACATTTACTTTCTTTAAATTATTGGCTTCTGCTCCGATTATTTCAATAAAATTACCATTACCTTTATTTCTAAAAGTTGAATATGGAATAAATTTTTTACCTGATAAATAAAGTCCTGTTAATGAAGCAGGATTATTCATAACTTCTTCAGGAGTTCCCGCGGCAACAATATTTCCTCCATGTATTCCTGCGCCTGGACCAATATCAACTAGATAATCGCTTGCAAGCATAGTATCTTCATCGTGTTCAACCACAATTAAAGTATTTCCTAAATCTCTCATTTGTTTTAAAGAAGCAATAAGTTTATCATTATCTCTTTGATGTAAACCAATAGATGGTTCATCTAAAACATATAATACTCCTGTTAAACGAGAACCAATTTGAGTGGCCAAACGAATTCTTTGAGCTTCTCCGCCTGATAAAGTCATGGCCATTCTAGATAAAGAAAGATAATCTAAACCAACATTAATTAAAAAATTAACTCTATTTTTTATTTCTTGTAAAACTAAACGAGCAATTTTTTCTTCTTCAATAGTTAATTTTAAATTTTCTAAAAACTTCTTTAATTCCGCTAAAGATAATTTACAAACATCATAAATATTTAAATCATTAATTCTAACTGATAAAACTTGTTCATTAAGTCTAGCTCCATGACAAGTAGTGCATTCTTTATCACGCATATAAGTTTCAAACCAATCTCTTTTAAAAGAAGAATCAGTTTCACGATATAAACGATCAATCTTAGTTTTAATTCCTTCAAATCCTCTTCGATTCATAACATTCCCAGAAGAAGAAACAATTTTATAACTAACTGCATCATTGGTTCCAAAAAGTAAAATATCTTTTTGTTTTCTTGTTAAATCTTTATAAGGTATATCACGAGGGATTGCATAATAATCACATAAATATTTAAATTCTTGCCATTCAATATTATTACCATTTACTTGATTTTTAAAATAAGCAACCGCTCCTTGATTAATAGATAATTCGTCATTAGGAATCAACAAATCTTCAGCAACTTCTCTTTTAATACCAAGTCCACCACAATCTGGGCATGCTCCAAGAGGATTATTAAAAGAGAAAAATCTTGGTTCAAGTTCAGGCACAGAAAAGCCACATTTTAAGCATGAAGCATGTTCAGAAAATAATTGTTCGTTATTTTCATCTTTAACAATTACATAGCCATTAGAGACATCTAAAGCAACTTCAACTGAATCAAATACACGTGAAAAGGAATCTTCTTTTAAAATAAGACGATCCACCACAATCTCTATAAAGTGTTTTTTATTTTTTTCTAATTCACCAATTTCAGAAAATCTTTTAATTTCGCCATCTACTCTAAATCTTTCAAATCCTTTACCATGAAATTTTAACAAAGTATCTTTGTGTGTCCCTTTTTCATTTTTTACTAAAGGAGCCATGATATAAATTTTGCTACCTAATGTTCTTTGCATAATAATATCAACAATTTGTTTAGGAGTAAATTTAGTAATTCTTTCATGATGAATAGGACAATATGGAACACCAATTCGTGCAAAAAGCAATCTTAAATAATCATATATTTCAGTAACTGTTCCTACTGTTGAACGAGGATTATGAGAGGTTGTTTTTTGATCAATTGAAATTGCTGGAGACAATCCATCAATAGAATCAACATCTGGTTTTTCATTTCCACCTAAAAATTGTCTAGCATAACTAGACAATGATTCCATATATCTTCGTTCACCTTCGTTATAAATAGTATCAAAAGCTAAAGTAGATTTTCCCGATCCTGATACTCCAGTAAATACAATTAATTTATTTTTAGGCAAAGTAATATCTATATTTTTTAAGTTATTTTCCCTTGCTCCTTTTACAATAATTTGATCAATACTCATAAATAAATTCTCCAAAATTATTTTATACTCTTTCTAAGAAAATCACTATAATTTAAATAATTTTTGTTAATTGATTTATTGATGTTTAATAATTATAATAATGTATAAGAGGTTTAATACTATGGATACAAAAGTTCAAAATATATTTAGTAATTTAATTCTTTTGATTATTGGAATTTTATTTGTCGCCATTGATGGGGCTAAAATAGTTAATATCGTTTTTATTATTTTAGGCGTTTTAATTATTATCTTTAACATTCAAAACTTTATTACATGTTGTAAAAATTTAAAATATAAAACTCCCGCGGCTATTGGTCAATTTACATTTTCTCTACTTAACATTGCTTTAGGTGTTATATTAATTATTTTACAAGGAAAAGTATCAATTATTATTGGAATCCTTTTACTTGTCTATGCTATTTATAAAATCATCATGAATAGAAATTTTATTAAAGAAGAAGTATATTTCCAATTACCACTTATTTTAGTAGCTATTGTTTTAATGTTTTTAGGAAATATTTCAAATATACTTTTAACTGTTATTGGTGTTATTTTTATTATTGCTGCTCTATTTAATATTATTATTGCAATTTTTTATAAAAGAAAATGACAAAATTATTAATTAAATTATTCATTAAAAATCCTAATAAGATTGACGATTCAAATACAAGGAAAGCTTATGGAAACTTGGCTTCCTTTTTTGGTATTATATCTAATATTTTAATTTGCATTTTAAAATTAGTCTTCGGCTTAATTTTTAATGTTATTTCTCTAGTTGCAGATGGCGTTAATAATTTAACTGATGCCGGTAATTCTATTGTCTCTTTAGTAGGATTTAAATTATCAAATAAGCCAGCTGATAAAGATCATCCTTTTGGTCATGCACGAATTGAATATATTTCGGGTTTTATTGTTTCAATTATTATTGTAATATTAGGATTACAATTAGTAATTAGTTCAATACAGGATATTATTACCAATTTTAATATTCCTTATGAACAAATGAATCAAAAAGAATATATAATTACTCTTTCTATTTTACTTGTAGCTATTATCATAAAAATATATCAATGTATTTTTTATACAAAAATTGGCAAAAAGATTTCTTCGTTAACTTTAATTGCCGCTAGTAAAGATTCTCGTAATGATGTAATTGCCACCACTAGTGTTTTAATTGGTTTAATTATTTCTAACACTTTTAATTTCTATATTGATGGTTATTTATCAGCTTTAGTTGGTTTATTTATTATTTATTCAGGATTTAGTTTAGTTAAAGAAACTTCAAATCCTTTAATCGGTGAAAGAATAAATCAAGACTTTGTAAAAAAAATAACTAATAAAATTCTTTCTTATGATGGTGTATTAGGCGTTCATGATTTACAAGTTCATGAATATGGTCCTTCCAATATTTTTGCTTCTATTCATGTAGAAGTAAACGCTCATAATGATATTTTAAAGACCCACGATTTAATTGATAACATTGAAAAAGATATTTTAAATGATTTAAATGTTAATATGACAATTCACATGGATCCAGTTGTTATTAATGATCCATATACTGAAGAAGTAAAAAAAGAAGTTATTCCTTATCTTAATAAAGTTAGTTATATACATAATATTCACGATTTTCGTGTTATTAAGGGTCCAACACACACTAATATTATTTTTGATGTCGTAATTAAAGATGACACTAAAAAAAATAATGATGAAATAAAAAAAGAATTAAAAGCTATTGTTAAAGCTATTAATCCTAATTATGAATTAGTTATCACTATTGATCACGATTATAGTAATTATTTATAATCTAGATTAATAATCACTTTGTCATAAAATATTGAATTATATATTTCATGATAAGAGTTAATTATTGAAACAACACCTTTACAATATTTTTTTCACAAGCAAATTATATTCAAAAAGAATTGTTAGAAAACCACATTTTCAACAATTCCATTTAGTGTGTGCTAAACTTTTTATTGTAAATTCTTTATATTTTGATAGTTTCGAACATCTTCATTCTATATCAAAGGTTATTTTTTTATAAATTATTATCCATCTGTGACTGTTAATTCCATCTTCTTTGTCACGAATTTTAGTATCGACACATAAAAAAACACCTGGTGCCGACTCCAGATGTTTTGTGGGACATTTTTTAACAAGATTTGAGAGTGTATAAAGAATTATGTATTTTATTTGCTAAAAAGCTTTTTTATCCCTAGTAGAATTTCTTCTACCTTAAATAGTATAAAACAGTGAAACGGACAAACCATGGACAAAATAAGAAAAATTTTTATTTATTTAAAAATATTAAAGAATATTCAGCCCATGAGTATTGTGACATATATTCACCATGAAAACTATTAATAGCTTTTACATCACCTTTTTCATAATCATATAAATCACAATCAAAAGTAGAAATATCCACTGCGTAATAATTATGTTTTTTTACTAACATTTGTTTAGCATTAACAGCCTTTAATGCTCTTTCAAGTTCTAATAAAATTTTTGAAGTTAAATCTTGACCTCTTTCATCATATAAATCCATATCTAAAACAACTGCTGCGATTTCTTTTTTTGTAGCACCAGAACCATGCTTATCAACTAAATATGCTAAGCATTCTTTCGCTTTCTTTCTTTTAAAAGAAACTGATACATTATTAACAAAAACATCAAAGTTACCAAATGTTTGCACTCTAATATGACTTTTTTCAATAACTGGTTTACGTAAATTATCTAATGACTTTTGAATTTTTTTAGAAGTTACTGGTTTTAAAATGTAATCACTCGCATATAATTCAAAAGCATCTAAAGTGTATTGAGAATATCCAGTAACAAATATAATATTAAGATTATTATTCAATGTTTTTAAGTTTTTAGCAAAACTAATTCCATTTATTGTGCGCATTTCAATATCAAGATAAGCAACATCTACCTGATTATTCTTAGCAAATTCTAAAGCTTCATTTGCTTCTTGAAAGCAATAAATTTCCACTGAAGGCAAGCATTTTTTTATAGCATTAGTTAATAATTTTAAAGCATTTTCTTCATCATCAAGAGCAAGAATTTTCATTTTTTACCTCCATAGGAATATAAATTTTAGCCACTGTCCCTTGACCAACTTTACTAGTAACATCAACAATACCATTCACTAAAATAGAAATCCTATTTTTAACATTTTTAATTCCTGTATGAGTTTTACCATTATCAATTATTTGGTTGAATCCAACTCCATCATCAATAACTTTAATTTCATAAAAATTATCAACTTCATTCGTTTCAATAATAATAGTTCCACCTTCTTTTTTCTTAAAAATACCATGTTTACATGCATTTTCTACTAAAGGTTGTAAAGTAATTGCAGGAATATAAAAATCTTTAACATTAATATTATATATAACATTCAGTTTTTCTTTAAACCTTAATTTTTGTAATTTTAAATAAATCTCAGTATGTTCAAGTTCTTTTTCAAAGGATATTAATTTTCTTTCTTTTAATGAGTCTAAATTTAATCTTAAGTAATCAGCAAAATCAGCAATTGTATCACTTGCCTCTTGAGGATTTTCAGTACATAAACTCATAATAGAAGATAAAGAATTATATAAAAAATGTGGTTGAATTGAACTTAGCAAAATAGAAATTTCTCCTTCTTCTAATTCTTTTTTTTGTTTGGCAATAATCGTTTCTTGAGTTTCTATATTTTTTGTTCTTTCTAAAGCCATTGAAAAATATAAAATAACTAAAGCAAATGAAGCAAAAACTGGTTCATAATTAATTTTCAAAAACCAAATATTTAAAATATCACCAATAATAGGAACAAATTGAAATAATGATAATAATGCTTTCTTTTTATAATCAACTTTATTACTTATCAAAAGCATAATAATAACTGAAATACTTGGAGCAAAAGTAAATATATAAGATAAAAAATATAAACTACCACGATGTACATACCTATTTTCATCTACCATAAAATAATAATTCCCTGTAAACGAAAATAATATGGCAACAATACTAATTATAATAAAATAAATATAAAAATATCTTGCTAGCTTGCTTTTATTTAAAAAAAGCAAAACATAATTAATAAAGCAAGCTGTAATAAAATATTCAAAAACATGGCTTACTACAGTAAATGCCTTTGTCATATTAACTAAATGTGGTTCACCATTACAACCAGTAGCAATGATTAAAGAAGCAAATTGAATGAAATAAAAAAATACTATAGCCAATACAAGATGATTTTTTTCATTCATTTTATCAAATAACATTAAAACAAAAAATAAATAAGCGATAAACAAAATATAAAATTCTAAAACCACATTTGCAAAAGAAAAATCAGTTAATTTATCGGCAAAACAATAAATAAAAACTAAAATAGAAATAACAAGTAAAGTTGTAAATATAAAAATTATAATTCGAGGTAGTTTTTTCAAAATAATAAAGCTCCTTTAAATTAATTATACAACTCTAAATAACATAAATAATATTGTTTTTATGCTATTTCTATAAATGAATACAGAACCAAATCAAATATACTTAGATAAGAAATAAATATTTTTTTTCTAATTTTTATTTACAATTTCCTAGTTGATAAAAAAATGGAGATTAAACTCCATTTAATTAATAACCTCGTCTGAACCAAATCCTAAAATTAAAGTAAAGACAAATGGTAAACATGTTAATCCTATGCAATATCCAATATCATGTCCAAAGGCTTTAGAAATCTTATAATTTAAAAATATTGTAAAAACTAAACTAGCAGTCATACAAGATGAAGTAATAACGCTTAATAATGGTACAAACCCTAAAAATAATGTCACCATCTCTAAAAGAAATGAAATCCAGAAATATTTTGTTTCCCAAAATAAATTAAATAAAATATAACTATTATAAAATGGAATTAAACTCTTCCATCCACTTTCCCCTGCTTTTTCAAATATTTTCCACGTACCAATAATATAAAGAGCAAGTAAAGCAATAGCAATAATTATAGTAAATAGAACAGCAAGAAAAGGTAAATTACCAATTAGTTCAACAATATTATTCATATAAATTAATATTCATAATATTCATCTTGATTGAATCCAAGAATCAAAGTAAAGATGAATGGCAATAATATTAAGCCAATACAATATCCAATTCCATGTCCAAAGGAAGCTGATATTCTATAATTTAAAAATACTGAAAATACGAATGTTACTAAGCTAATTATAGAAGTAACTGTCGATAAAGCAGGAACTGTAAGTGCTAATCCACTACAAAATCCATAAGCAATCGATAAAGCAAATACAATCCAAAAGTAGCTAGTTTTCCAAAACATTTTAAATAATGTATATTGATTATAAATTGGAATTAAACATTTCCAACCACTTTCTCCAGCTTTTTCAAATATTCTCCACATACCAACGATGTAAAGCACTACTAAAGCAATAACAACAGTAAATATTGATATAATTGCACTTGCTGGTATTTTGCTTAATAATTCTTCTAATTGTTCAATTGTCATTTTTGTATCCCCTTTATTTAATTAAATAATAACATTTTTTATTTTTTTTGCAACAGCTTTTTTAACCATTAACTTTCAAAATCTTTAATAATATTTTCTTCTTGAAACTCCATAATTTCCAACTTTATTTAAAAGCACAAATTTATTATCACACATAGATAATTATAATATTGAACAAAATGAAAAGAAGTTTTTACTTTGTAAATAATAAATTACAAGTACTCATGCCACGTATTTCATCATTTTTTATCTACGGAGCACTCTAATTTTTATATTGTAATAACATTTTTCAATATAGGAATTTTAACGATTAAAATCAAAATCGCAGTGTTTCAAAAATTCTTTTGCCATTAGCGTGGCACCCATCTGATTAGGATGTACTCTATCCCACGCGATAATCGAAGAATGCTTATATTTACAAAAGTCATTATACAACGACTGAAAATCGATAAGTTCACAACCATATTTTTTAGCCAATTTTTTGCAAACCGATCCATATTCATCCATACGTTTTCTCATTGCATCTTCTACATTCGGCTCAATATAATATGGTGTACAAAGAAAAATTCCCTTAACTTTTTCTTTGATTTTTAAAATCATTTCTTCTAAATTCTTTTCATATTCTTCTATCGTAACTGCCCATTCTGGAATTGCAGGTGTATCAAATTGACGCCATACATCATTGATACCGATACAAATTGACACCCATTGCGGATTCAAATCAACAACATCACGATCAAAACGCGCAGCTAAATCGCGACTTGTATTTCCACTAATCCCTGAATTTGTGATACGAATATTCAGTTCTGGATACCATGCAACAAGCATATTTTCAATTACGCGCACGTAACTTTTACCAAGATTATCAAATAACCCTTCTCCTACTGGATTTGCACTGCCCATATCCGTAACGGAATCACCCGCAAATACAACTCTGTCATAATTTTTAAATTTCATAATAGTTAGTCTCCTCGTAAGATATGTAGTATAGAGATATTTTTATAGAGATCAATATTTCTAACTCATATCAATGAACCTAATTAGATCAAAAAATTTAGATTTAGGAGTCCTATAGTATATATCTAAATGAAAAGATTATATTAGGATAATGTGCTTTTTGTCTTTGAATTTGCAAGTAAACATATTACAACATCTCACAGAAACTATTTATCCTTATCTCTATACTAAGAATGTATTCTTTTACCAGCAAGACTTAGTTTACTTTTTGAGCCAAGACTCCTATATCTACTTATTTAAAAAGTAGATATTATTTATGTGGCTGTAACAAAATAACAAAGTTAACTTAGTTATTTCTTACAGTCTTTAATTATGAATTAAAAACATAAAAAACTTGAATCATTTATGAAACAAGCTTTTTTATAATTAATACATTAACCTCTAACCCACAATTAGACATTAACACAATTCAACAAAAATTGCCACTAGATTTAGGAATTAAAAATAATGCAAATAATTTTATAGTTACCTTTATGGAAGTCGTTAAAAATGCTAATCTAAATAAACACTTCAAAACAATTTTTCTAAAATAAAAGGTAGAGATGATTGTCTTGACACGATTAGTTTGTGACAAAATTAAGGGCAATTTCTTTTACGATATCAAAAAATAATTCTTTTTATTTTTTTCCACATCTTTGGTGGATTTTGTTGCTTACATTTTTATTTACAATTTTCTAGTCGATAACAAAAAAACAAATATAATTCAATTTTTCATCAAATTATATTTGTGGCTATATAAATTGAAGGTAAATCACCTTAAACTTATTTACTTAATTTTTTTATATTTTAATTCAAATTAAATTTTTATGCTTTACAATTTTTTTGTGCAATAGGCTTATTATCAGAATCATAAATTGTTATTAATGCTGTATTAATATTAGAAGGTCCCGATACACCTTTTGAACTTTCGAAGTGATAATAAGTATCTTTAAATGAAAATATATAATAAACCTCGTTTTCGTATTCCTCAACCCAGTATTTTGTTTCTTCATCGTTATAAAGTGATAAGCCACTTCCAATACTTATTTTTGTGTTTTTATTAATTTCTTTGTATTGTTCTAACGTAACCATTTTACCAAATTTATAATCGGTCACATAAGCACCATTTTCTGTGAATGCAATATTATCAAGCTTAATGCTAAATCTATAAGATGAATTTTCTGTATATTCACCAACCCTTCTAATTCCACCTACAAATGTTAATACATAACAATTTGTATCAGCAATTGCTTTTGTAATTATTAGTTTTCCTAATTCATTTTTTTGAATTGCTAATCCAGAATCAGTAAGTGCTCTTGTTGTTCCAAGAGAGCAATTACTAATAGTTGTATGACTTTTAGCTTCTTCCTTACCATCACCACCAGCAATTAATGCAGCTCTTTCTGTTCCATACATTGCACCTATATTATGAACATTTTCAATTGTCATAGTACTTTTGCGATAATTATTCCATCCATCACCTGAATCTGAACAAGTATTACCATAAACTAAATTTATTTTTTCACCATAATATTGTCCACTATAAGATGAATCTCTAACAATAACATCAGCATTGTTTAGCATTCCGCCAATGAACACAGCATTATAGCTTTCTGCGGAAATGTTGACACTTGATAGACAGTTCGAAATAACAAGTTTTGTACGATGATTATCAGACCATTCATTATTCACACTATCAAATCCAACAACATTGAAGAAAATACCTTCATTTTTTCCTATTTTAACAAATTCATCATTTAATTTACTGCTAATATCAATATTAGTAAAATTAATATTTGCCCCAGTATTAACGTAAACACCTTCGCATAATTTTACAGCATTTGTAAACAATTTTAATTTTACATTTTCAAATTTACAATTATTGACTGCAGATCCAAATATTCCTTCAAGAGAATTATTTACAATCAATTCATAATTTTCACCATTAAAATTACCTGAAAAATAATTAGATACATACTTGTTATCAAAACTTAATGAGGATAAATCAATATTATTAATTAATTTAAATGAAAAAGATTTACCTGTTTTCATTTGATCACTATATTTACCTATATTAGTGAATTGTTCTGCATTTTCAATTAAATATGGGCTTTTTTCTGTTCCTAATCCACCAGCAAAATCATTCATTTCACTTAATTTATCATCAGTAATATTTTCTGTTGGTTTAACACTTTCTGGTACATCAAATGTTGTTTTGCTTGTATTTGTTGTTACAATTGTTCCTACATTATTTTCATTTGTCGCAGTTACTTTTACTGTTGAATTATTTGTTGG
>FR889407.1:0-8867 GCA_000432895.1 Firmicutes bacterium CAG:449
GCTATGTAAAAATGACAAATAAAAGAAGATTTTTTGATTTTTTAAGAAATAGTTCAACAGTTTTTTCTACTTTGTTTTCTTTAATTACTTTTTTTGGAATTATTTTTTATGTAGGAATTAATGGAAGTAGATATTTATCTTGGGAGTTAATTTCTTCTGATAATAAAAGTAGTTTAAATATTATTTCCACTGAACAAAATAATAAAGAGTTTACTAATCCTAATCTTGATGGAACTTTTTTTTCTTATAAATATGGAATATCTTTAAAAGATGGAGAAAATTTAGAAGGGAAAAGTTGTGTTTATGTTGAATATGTATCTTCTAGTTCACCTTTTAATAATACTTTAAATAATCAAGGTGAAACTTATCAATTAGTAAAAGGGACAACTTTAGATATATTAATGGGAGTTAGTGAAGATAATTTAGATGTAGAATGTTATGCAAAAGATGGTGCTGAAAAATTTGCTAAACAATTAGATAAATCTGTTTCTATTTCTTTTTTACAATGTAGTAAATTAGGTGGAGGTATTAGAGGTTCACTTATTTGTACGATATATTTAATTTTATTAACTTTGTTATTTTCTTTACCTTTAGGTATTGGAGGCAGTATATATTTAGTCTTATACGCTAAAGAAGGTAAATTTAAAACGATTATTACTAATATGATTGACGCAACAAGTGGAATTCCTTCCATTATTTTTGGCTTTGTTGGATTAATTATTTTTGTGCCTTTTGTTTCAGTTTTTACAGGTATTAATGGGTATTCACTTTTAGCGGGTGCTTTAACAATGACTTTAGTGTTATTGCCCACTATTATTAAAACAACTTCTGAAGCTTTAAAAGAAGTTCCTTCTACTTATATGGCTTCTTCTTTAGCTTTAGGTGCTAGTAAAACACAAACAATATTTAAAGTAATATTACCTAATGCTTTACCGGGAATATTAACTGCTACTTTACTTTCAATTGGAAGAATTATTGGTGAATCAGCAGCTTTAATTTTTGTGATGGGAACTTCTATTGAAGATAATATTTCTATTTTTAAAGGAGCAACCTCGTTATCATTACATATTTGGTCATTAACTAAGCAAGAAACACCAAATTATCAAGTAGCATGTTCAATTTCAATTATTATTTTACTAGTGGTTTTTTTAATGAATGTTTTAGTGAAAATAATATCTTATCGTATAAATAAAAAAAGAGGAATTTAAGATGAATGAAGTTTTTGAAATTAAAGATTTAAATCTATTTTATGGTGAAAAACATGCCTTAAAAGATGTAAATTTAAAAATATATGAAAAAGAAGTTACTTCTTTTATTGGACCTTCAGGATGTGGAAAATCTACTTTGTTAAGATGCTTAAATCGAATGAATGATTTAATTAGTAATTGTAAAGTTGAAGGAACTATTTTATATAATGGTGGTGATATAAATTCAATTAATGAAGTTGATTTGAGAACAAATGTAGGAATGGTTTTTCAAAATCCGAATCCTTTTCCAATGTCGATTTTTGATAATGTTGCTTATGGCCCACGTTGTAATGGCATCAAAAATAAAGAAAAATTAAAAGAAATTGTTATTGATTCTTTAAAAAAAGCTTCTTTATATGAAGAAGTAAAAGATCGTTTAAAAGATAGTGCATTGGCTTTATCCGGTGGACAACAGCAAAGATTATGCATTGCTCGATGCATAGCAATGTCACCTAAAGTAATTTTAATGGATGAACCAACGAGTGCTTTAGATCCAATTGCAACTTTAAAAATTGAAGAATTAATTCAAGAATTAAAAAAAGATTATACAATTGTTATAGTTACTCATAATATGCAACAAGCGACAAGAATTTCTGATTATACAGCATTTTTCTTGTTAGGTGAAATTGTTGAATATAATAAAACTATTGATTTATTTTCAAATCCTAAAAATAAGAAAACAGAAGATTATATAACAGGAAGGTTTGGTTAATATGTTATTAAAAGATGAAATGGATAATTTAAAATTACTTGTTCTAAAAATGTCAGATGCTTCAATTATGAATATTAAAGAGGCAATTGATTATTATTTAGGAAAAGAAGAACTTAATGGAATTAATGATGATTTAATTGATCAATATGAACGTTTAGTAGAAGAAATGTGTGTCAATATTTTATTAAAAGAACGTCCTTTTGCTCGTGATTTAAAAGAAGTAACTGGTGTTTTAAAATTGGTTTCTGATATTGAAAGAATTGGTGATCACGCTGAAGATATCTTTGAATTTGCTACACGTCTACTTCCATATAAAGAAGATAAATTAGTTGAAATTGAATCATTAGCTAGTTTTGTAATGTTAATGGTTAAAAATTCGATTAAAGCTTATATCGATAATGATTCGACATTAGCAAAAAAAGTTATTGAAGATGATGATTATGTTGATAAAAAATATTTAGAGATTATTGAAAACTTATCAAAAAAAGAAGATATTGATAAAGATTATGTGCCATTTGCTATTTATACCACTTTAGTGGTAAAATATCTTGAAAGGATAGCTGATCATTCAGTAAATATTGCTGAATGGGTAGAATATATCCTAACTGGCTATTATAAAGATAAAATGATTTTTTAAGAGGTGAATTATGTTAATTTATTCAATTGAAGATGATGAAGACATTGCTTTAATCATCAAAAAAACATTAATTAAGCAAGGTTTTGAAGTTGAATCATATAATTGTGGTAAAGATTTTTTTAACGCTTTTGAAAAGAAAAAACCAGATATTATTTTATTGGATTTAATGCTTCCTGATATTGATGGAAAATTTATTCTAAAACAAATTAGAAGTATGTCAAAAAATGATGATATTCATATTATTATTATTTCAGCAAAACATATGATCACTGATAAAGTGGAAGGCCTTGATTTAGGAGCTGATGACTATATTGAAAAACCTTTTGATTTATTAGAATTAATGGCTAGAGTGGAAGCACAAGCACGTCGGTTAAATAAAAAGAAAGTTATTTGTAAAGATGATGTTGTTTTGAAGTTAGATGAAAGAGAATGTTATAAAAATAATTCTAAAATTGATTTAACGGTTAAAGAATTTGATATTTTAACTTTATTAATTAAAAATTCACCTAATGTTATTTCTAGAGAACAAATTTTTGAAAATATTTGGAATACTAATGAAATTGTTGAAAGTAGAACAGTTGACATGCATATCAAGTCATTAAGAGCAAAACTTAGTGATGATGGCAGTTTTATTAAAACGGTTTATGGAATAGGCTATAAGATTTAATATGAAAAAAAGATTAATTATTACTAATTCAATATTAGTATTTATTTCTTTGATTTTAACTTTAACTTTTTCAAGTGGAATAATTTATAAACAAAATTACGATACATATTCAAAAGAAGTAGAAAATTATTTATCTTTAACTATTTCTATTTTTGATGGTACAAATTTTGATGACACAAAAAATTCTATTACTTCTGCAGATAAAAATATTCGTTTAACTATTATTGATACTAGTGGAAAGGTTATTGTTGATACTTTAAATGAAAGTATTGAAGAAAATCATTTACAAAGACCAGAACTAAAAAATTTAAGAGAAGTGTATAAAAGATATTCATCAACTGAACATCAAACAATGATGTATATTGCTGATTTAGCTTCTTCATATTATATAAGAATTGCTATCCCAATGGGAAATATTGATAGTATCATGGCTACTTATGTATCTTTAAGTGTTATTTTCCTTGTTATAGTGGAAACTGCCTCTGTTGTTTTAATTAGTTTTTTTATAAAAAAGAGTTTAAAACCGATAAATTTAACAGTTAAAGAACTATCTTCTTTAGCAGGAAAAGATTATCAAAATACTGATTTAGAGATTGATCATTTACCTAATATTATGAAAGATATTACAGAGGTTTTGAATCAAAATATTAATTCAATTAAACAACAACAAGAAGAAGCTTCTTCAGTTATGAATTTATTAAATCAAGGCGTAGTGGCAATTAATAAAGATTTAGAAGTTGTTTTATTAAATAAAACCGCTAAAAAGATCTTTAATGAGCAAGATGTATTAAATCGTAGTTATTTATTTTTAATTAGAGATGTTCCTTTTCAAGAAAGAATTCAACAAGTAATAAAAAATAAAATTAATGATAATTATATCTTAGTTTTAAATAAATTAACTTATGAATGTATGATAAATTATGTAAGTAATACTTGGTTATCTGGTGGAGTGGTTATTACTTTAGAAGATATAACTCAAAAAGAAATCTTAGAGAAAACTAAAAAGGATTTCTTTCAAAATGCTTCCCATGAATTAAAATCACCTCTTACTTCTATCATTGGTTATCAACAGTTAATTACGCAAGGAATTGTTGATGATCCTGAACAAATTAATACTTATTCTTTAAAAACGATTAAAGAAGCTAATAGAATGAATGATATCATTATTGATATGCTTAATCTTGCTGAACTTGAACAAGATTATCAAACTAAAAAAGAAACTTTCTCATTAAAAAAATTGATTTTAGAAATTATTGATGCTTTAGAAAGAAGAATTAAAGAAAAGAATATTGTTTTAGAATTGAATTTGTTAGATTTTGATATTAAAGGTGATATTAAATTATTAGATGAATTAATTCGAAATTTAATTGATAACGCTATTAAATATAATAAAGAAGATGGAAAAATTAGTATTATTTTAAATAAAGAAAAATTAATTATTTCTGATACTGGTATTGGTATTTCTAAAGATAATCAAAAAAGAGTCTTTGAAAGATTCTATCGAGTTGATAAAGGAAGAAGTAAATCAGTTGGTGGAACTGGGTTAGGACTAGCTATTGTTAAACATATTTGTGAAATTTATAATTATAAAATTAAAATGTCTTCATGCTTAAATGAAGGTACGACAATAGAAATTATCTTTTAATTATTGACAAAGTAAAAATTAAGATAAATAATAATCTTACTTCAGGGTCAGGTGAAATTCCTTCTCGGTGGTAAACCCCACGAGCACAAAAGTGCTGAACTAGTTAAATTCTAGTGGCGACAGTATAGGCTGGATAAAAGAAGTAATCCTTTTATGTTAAAAAAGATCCTGGGATACAGGATTTTTTTATTAGGAGGGTTTATGGAAAATTCTAATCTCAGAAAAAAACTAATACTTATAGTTATTGGTTTTATATTTATTATTAGTTCAATTGTTTGTCGCTATTTATCGTTTAATGATTTGCCAATTTATTTTTTAGATTTAATTGGCGTGGGTATCATTTTATTTAGTAGTTCTATAAAACAAAAAAGTGCTCATCAATTATCAATTAAAGAAATATCCTTAATTGGTGTTCAAGGGGCAATAAGTGCATTATTATATATTTTTGTAAAATTCAATTTACCAATTTTTCCTCAATTTCTTGATATTCAAGTATCAGAAATTCCTGCTTTAATTACTTCATTTATGTATGGACCAAGTGCAGGGTGTTTCGTTATTTTAATTAGATTTATTTTAAAATTACCATTTTCTTCTACAGAATTTGTTGGGGAACTTGCTGATTTAATTATTGGTTTAGTTTTAGTGTATATTTCTGGAGCAATATACAAAAAAAAGCGCACATTAAAAGGTGCACTTCTTGGTTTAAGTTTAGCAATGATTTTATCTACCATTGTGGCTATGCTTAGTAATTTATTTATTTTAATTCCGTTTTATTTACAATTATTTTTTAATGGCTCAATGAAACCATTACTTGCAATGTGTTCGATGATTCCAAATATTAATGAAAATAATTTTATGACTTATTACTTATTTATTGGAGTATTACCATTTAATTTATTTAGATTCTTGATTGTTTTTATTTTAACATTCTTACTATATAAAAGAATTAATTTCTTATTTAAGAAAATTACTAAATAAGATCGTAGTTTTTCTTTAAGTAATTAAAAATATTTTTTCTTGTAATAATACCAATAAATGTTCCATCATCATCAGTAACTGGAATAAAGTTTTGATTCATTGCCGTTTGAAAAACATCCATTAAATCACAATTTGCTTTAATAGCTTTATTATCATGATAACGTGATATTTTCATAATATTTTCTTCTTCAGCTTCATGAATAGATAGGTTATGACTATTTTTTATATACCATAATAAATCACCTTCAGTTAATGTACCAAGATAATTTCCATTACGAGAAATAATTGGTATAGCACTATAACGGTGATATTCCATTTTTTCTAAGGCTTGTCTTAAAGAATAATCTTCATACAAATATGCAACCTCTTTTTTAGGTGTCAAAAATAATAATACATTCATAAATTAACCTCACATCATAACTATATCACAATAATATGAACTGTTTTTAAAAAAATAAGCATATTTTATTTTGCCTCATCATAAAGATTTATTGTAATGGGGAGGAGCCAAAATGGAAGATGCTACAAAATATTTAAAAGATTTAGGCTCAAGAAACAATGGAGATGTCTATTTAGGGGTGGTTGGACCAGTTCGTGTTGGCAAATCCACTTTCATTAGAAAATTTATGGAAGTTTGTGTTCTTGAACATATTGAAAATGAAGATGAAAAAAAGAGGGCAATAGATGAATTACCTACCACTGGAGATGGGAAAACTATTACCACGATTGAACCTAAATTTATTCCTTCAAATGCAGTAAGTTTAAATTTAGATGAGATGAAAGTTAATGTTAGATTAGTTGATTGTGTAGGATATATCATTGAATCAAGTACTGGTTATTTAGAAGATGGAAAAATGAGAATGGTCCAAACTCCATGGTTTAATGATGCAATTCCTTTTGATGATGCAGCAAAAATAGGAACACAAAAAGTAATTAAAGACCATTCAACTTTAGGAATTGTTATTTTAAGTGATGGAACAATTAATGATTTTTCTGTTTTAGATTATATGGATGCAGAAAAAAGAGTTTTAAATGAAATGGCAACTTTAGAAAAGCCATACGTAATTGTTTTAAATTCATCAATGCCAAATGGAGAAAAAGCCAAAGCAAGAAAAGATGAATTAATGCAAAATTATGGAGTTCCAGTTATACCTATTGATGTAAAAAATATGACCAAAGAAGAAGCATCTTTAGTTTTAAAAGAAGCTTTATATCAGTTCCCAGTCACTGGTATTGAACTTATGTTACCAACATGGGTATCATCTCTTGATGAAGAACATTACATTAAATTATCTTTAAAACAATCAATTTCCAATGCGATGAATGAAGTAAAGATTGTTAAAGATGTTGATCACATTCTTGATGTCATCAAAGAAAATGAATATGTTAAAGAATGTTCAATGAAGAATGTCGATACAGGAAGTGGAGTGTGTTTAGTTCAACTTGATGTTAATGAAGGTTTATATGAAAAAGTTTTAAATGAACTTGTTGGATGTGAAATTACTGATAAAGGTGAATTAATAAAAATTTTAACAGAATATGTTAAAGCAAAAAAAGATTATGATTTAATTGGTGATGCTTTACAAATGGCATCTTCAACTGGCTATGGTTTTGCTTCTACATCTTTAAAAGATTTTAAAGTAAGTAAACCAGAAGTTACAAAATCAGGTAGTCGATATGGGGTTAAAGTTAAAGCAAGTGCTTCAACTTATCACATTATCAAAGTTGATGTCGAAACAACATTTGAACCAATTTTAGGATCAAAACAACAAGCAGAATATTTTGAAGAATATTTATTAAATTCCTATAATGAGAATCCACTTAAAGTATTAGATTGTGAGTTATTTGGAAGAAAATATGAAGAGATTATTTCGCAAGGAATAGAAATGAAACTTCATTCTTTACCTGAACCAGTAAAAATTAAAATGCAACAACTTTTAAAAACGATTTCTAATAAAGGAAAAACAAATTTAATTGCCTTTGTTTTCTAAATCTTGCTTTGTAGCAAGATTTTTTTCTTTTAATAAAATTTATTGCATGTAAAATAAAGTTATGTTATCTTTTACCTAAGCAAGGAGTCAATATTATGAATAAAGATGAAATAATTGCAAATGTTGCTTATCAAGCAAGAATTACAAAAAAAGATGCGACAACTGCCGTTGATACAGTTTTTTCAACTATACTTGAAGCATTAGCTTCTGGTGAACAAGTAAAAATTGCTGGTTTTGGTTCATTTGATGTAAAAACACATAAATCGAGAGTAGGAATGAATCCAATTACTAAAGAACCAATTCAAATTCCAGCGATTAATGCAATAGCATTTAAAGCAAGTAAAAATGCAAAAGATAAAGTAAATGATTAGGCTTATGCCTAATTTTTTTTCAAAAAAAGAGGATTTCTCCTCTTAATTATTCAATTTCAATATATTTTTTTTGATTTACTTCTTCTTTTTCTTTAGGAACAAGTAAAGTTAAGACACCATCAGCAAGTTTAGCTTTAATATCTTCTTGATGAATTTTTTCACCAACATAGAAACTTCTTGAGAAGTTACCATAATATCTTTCTTTACGGATATAATGACCATGTTTAGATTCATCATTATTTTGTTTAATAGATGCTTCAATATTTAAATAACCTTCATTTAAAGATAAATGAATATCTTCTTTTTTAATTTCCGGTAATTCAACTTTAAGTTCATAATGATCACCATTATCTTTGACATCAGTTTTCATAACTTGAGAAGAATTGTTCTTATTAAAGAAACCTTCGAAGAAAGGGTCCACTAAATCAAATGGGCTATTTGTTTTAATAATATTAGACATAAAGAAACCTCCAAATTATTTCTAGCACTCGTTATCTTCGATTGCTAATTATATAATAGCACCATTTTTAGCAATGTCAATAGGTGAGTGCTAAAAAATTATAATTTATTATTTTTACGAATATCAGAAAAAACATCTTTAGCATTTCTTGTGCGTTCT
>FR889407.1:8877-13556 GCA_000432895.1 Firmicutes bacterium CAG:449
CCCTATTATTAAATAACTATGGTCATCTTCATAAGTATTTTCGATTTTAAATAGTTTGTTAAAATATTTACTTTCTTCTTTAGGAGATGATAATGTTCTTGAAACATGGTTTGCTTTTTGAGAATGGATTTTATCAAGTTGAGCTCTTGATAAAGAATGTACTATGGCAAAATGACCACCTTTTTTTAAAACAGAAGATAACTTATTAGCTAATGCTTCGACATCTAAAAAGTGTGGATATGCATTATAAATAATAGCGTAATCAAATCTATTTTCATTAAAAGATAAGAAATCTTCTTTTTTAAAGTAAGCCCATTTTTCGTTTTTATATTTTTCTTGTGCGATATTAATCATATTTTGGGAAATATCAATTCCTAAAACATCTGATTTAGTGATATTGTGAATTAATCCACTGATCACACCAGTTCCACAGGCAATATCTAAAACAATATCACCAACTTTTAAGTTAAGTTTATTTAATAAAGCGATTTTTTCTTCTTCAGTATGCTTTTCATTTTTATCCCAAGAAGAAGCTTGTTGATCAAAGTAATTTTCTATTTCGTTCATATATTAATTATCAAAAAAAGTTGCAGTATTGATTTTTTGATATCCTCCAAAACTATTAGGGTAAGCATTAATTTCATTTGCTAATTCTTTATTAAGAAATTTTTTAGTAATTTGATTAGTTTTTTCATTCATATCTAAATCACTAAATAAATCTTGATAAACAACTTTAGCGTTAAACCAAGTATTAATTAATGATGTTTCTAAATTAGTATAATAAGCATTATATGCCATTTGTAAATATACTTCCCCATTATTCCACGCTTTACAAGTTGAAAACATATTAGGGTTTTGCTTATAAAGTGGTTTAATGTTTTTTATAGCAGCCGCATCAATAATCATAATATCAATATTTTCTGAATAAGAAATAAATTTTTCTTCTTCTATTTTTTGAATACCATCTTTAATTAAATCATTAGCAATATTATTGATCTTACAAATATTAAATGGTTCATAATTTTTAACTGTCATTAAATGATTAGTAGTTCCCCAATTGCCTAATCCACATATATATACTTTTTTATCAGAAGTAGCATTATTTATTTTAGAAATAATTTGCTGTTTTTCATCTATAATAAAATTATTTAATTCAGTGGCTCTATCTTCTTTAGCAAAGATTTTTCCTAATAAGGTTAAACTTTTACTAACGTTTTCATCAAATATGCCTTTATCACCATATCTAATAGTAATTACTGGGACACCTATTTTATTTTGTAAAGCATTAGCGTTAGTAACATCTTCATATTCAGAAATAATTATATCTGGATTACAAGATAATATTTTTTCTGTTTCAATGGTTTGAGCGTTAGGTCCACCTACTCCACATGAAGGCAAAGTTTTAAATACATCTTCATAAGCAATAAAATATGGTCTAGCGACTGTATCAAACATTTTAGGTCTATTAGTTAAAGAAGGATTATCAATATCTTCCACTCCTGATAGATTATTAATATCTCCAATATAAGAATACATTCTTAATGCACCAGCGCCAATACAGCATACTCTTTTATAGATTCCTGGATTAATAACAATTTCTCTTCCGATTAAATCAGTAATTGTTGTACCTTGTGAAGAGATTACGCCTCCACATGAAAAGCATAATAAGCTAACTAATAATAAAAATTTATTCTTCATAATTTCCTCCCATTAGAATAATTTTTTGATTTTGTATAGTGACGATATTTACTTCAATATCAAAGATATCTTTAATAATTTCTTTAGTAAATATTTCTTTGCCTCCGTGATACTTTATATAACCATCTTTTAAAAAATAAAAATAATCACCATATTGTAATGCTAGATTTAAATCGTGAATTGATATTAAAATAGAAACATTTTTTTCTTTTACAATTTTTCTAGCTTCTTTTAAAATTAATTGTTCATTACTAACATCAAGATTACCTGTTGGCTCGTCAAAAATTAAAACATTGGCTTCTTGAACTAACGCTCGAGCGATGGCTACTTTTTGTTTTTCTCCACCAGATAATTCATTAACATTTTTATTCATTATTTTTTCTAAAGCCATTTCTTTAATAATTTTTTTAGTTATTTGTTCATCTTCATAACGAGAAAAAAAGTTAAAATTAGATAATCTTCCAACTAGTACACTATCAAAAACATTTAATTCGCCAAATGAAATATCTTGAGGAACATAAGAAATTTTTTTAGCTCTTTCTTTTCTTGATAAAGTGTTTAAATTGATATTATCAATAATTATACTGCCTTCATTAGGCTTTAAAATTCCTAAAATATTTTTAAATAGTGTGGATTTGCCTGCTCCATTTTTACCTAAAATAACGCCAATTTTATTATCTAATAGAGTTAAAGATAAATTATTTAAAACAAGATGATTTTTATATCCAAAAGATAAGTTCTTAATTTCTAGCATTGATTGACTCCTTTGAAAAAATCATATATAAGAAAAAAGGTGCACCAATTAAAGAAGTAATTGCTCCTACTGGAAGAGAACTACCATTAATTCTAGAGAAGGTATCACTAATTAATAAAAGTAAACTACCACATAATAAACTACTTGGAATTAAATAACGATGGTCATGGCCTACTATTTTTTTACATATATGAGGACATATTAATCCTACAAATCCAATAATTCCTAAAAATGAAACACATAAAGCGGTAATTAAAGAAGCTAATAATAAAGAAATAAATCTTAATAAACTAACATTAATACCTAAACTTTTGGCTACATTATCTCCACTTAATAAAGCATTATATTTCCATGATAGTAAAAAGAAAATAATACTTGATATTGAAACAACAATAAACATCATTAAATCTTCTTGATATGTAGCTCTTCCTAAATCACCAAAATTCCAAATCAAAGCACTAGATAAACCGACATCGGTTACAAAATATTGAATCGGTTGCAAAATATTGAAGTAAAGTAGTTAAACTTGACCAAACAGAAGATAAAGCAAGCCCAGATAAAACAACTGTTGTTGGAGAAAAAGATTTTATTTTGCATAAACCTAAAATTAATAAAATGGAAATTATTGCAAAAATAAAGGCCATTAAAGAAGTTGAAAATGGATTAATACTATTAATATAATTATTGATATAATTTCCAGTTGATAAAAATCCACCAGCAAAAATGATAATTGAAACATTAGCGCCTAAAACACAACTTGAAGAAACTCCTAAAGTAGAAGGTGTAGCCATTTCATTTGATAAAGTAGTTTGCATAATAAGTCCTGCTACGCTTAATCCTGCTCCACAGATAATAGAAGCAAGAACTCGAGGAATTCTAATATTTAAAATAACACGATTATTAATATCATTACTTTGATTAAAAATAGCTTTTATCACTTCTAAAAAAGAAATTTTAAATGTTCCTAATAATAAACAAACAAAACTCATTATTATAACTAGAATTAATAAAGTAATAATAAAAATCAATTTTTTCTTTTTCATACTCAAAAATAGTAACAAATAGATTGAGTTAATACAAGTTTATGCTAATTTTGTTCGATAAAATATGTTTATTTTCTAACAATATATTCTATAATATTTATATAATAAAACAAGGAGTTCATTATATGGATAAAAGAATTATCAAAACACAAGATGCAGTTTATAATGCTTTCAAACAATTATTAAAAGAAAAGAATTATTCACAAATTACTATTGAAAATATTTTAGAAGTTTCTAAAATTTCTCGTTCAACATTTTATTCACATTTTAAAACTAAAGATGAAGTATTAAAATCGATTACAAATCATATTTTTGGTCATGTTTTTTCTCATTCATTAAGTGTAGAAAAAACTCATGATTTTTCTAAATCAAATATTTTTGATTATAATCATTTATTTACCCATATTCTTTATCATTTGCACGATGAAAAAGAATTACTGCAAGCTATTTTAATGAATTCCACTCGTGATGAATTTTTATTAAATATGAGAAATAATTTAATGCCTATTTCTAAAATATTAATTCAAGAAAAATTTGTTCCTCAAAAAGATATACCTTTAATTTTATATACTTCTATGGTTACAGAAACATTTATTCTAGTGGTTGATTATTGGTTTAAAAATGACTGTTTAGAATCACCTGAAAAAATTACTAATTATTTTTTTAATATGAATAATTAAAGAGATTTATGATAATAAGAAATTGATAATTCTTTATTAAATTTTTTGGCTGCATTATGTAATGTTTCTTCTAAAATAAAACCATTTCTTAAATGGAAATTACTAGAATTAGTATTTGCACTAGTGACTATAGAAATTAAAGTAGTAGTATTATACTCTTTAGTGAATTTTTCAATAGATGATAATAATAAATTTCCTAAATGTTCGTGAAGATGATCTTTATCTATATAAATTGATAAATCAGCAGTATAGCGATAAGCACTTCTTTCATTAAAAGTATTTAAATATGCATAATCTAAAACTTTATTATTTTCTTTAATTACAATATAGGGATATTTTTCTTTAATTTTTAAACATCTATTTTTAAATGATGAATAATTTAAAATATCTTCTTCTTTTAATATTGAAATTTCCATAAATTCACCTAGAATATATATTAAATCGTTTGATTAAATATTAAGTAATTAATTTATAATAAAATATGACTAATCCGGAATCGGACTC
>FR889407.1:13597-14614 GCA_000432895.1 Firmicutes bacterium CAG:449
TTAATTGTTTAAAAAATAAGATATACTTTTATTATGGAGGTAGAAAGCATGTATACGATTAAAAGGCACATTCTTCCTATTTTAGAACGTAGATTTCGTAATAATATAGTTTTATCATTAAGTGGAGCTAGACAAGTTGGTAAATCAACACTTTGCAATTATCTTTTTAAAGATGTAAAAAAAATTAATTTTGATAATAAACTTTTAAGATCAATGGCTTTGGATGATGAAATAGGTTTTTTAAATAAACAAAATATTCCATTGTTTATTGATGAAGCACAAAAGGTTCCATCAATTTTTGAAACTATAAAAGAAAAAATAGAAAATGATCAACTTGGATATGGATCTTATATTATTTCTGGTAGTCAAAAACTTAAATTACATCAAGGAGAAGAAACTCTTGCTGGTAGAGTGAGCACTAATGAATTATCGGGATTATCTTTACGAGAAATATTTGATGTGGAGTTTAATAATCATTTTATTCCTACAGAAAATTATATTTCTATGAGAGAAAAAAAATTAAAAAAATATGGTGATTTATGGGATGTTATTCATCGTGGACAATATCCAGAATTATATGAAAATAAAGAAAAAGAATGGGAAGATTTTTATTCTTCATATATTAATACATATTTAGAAAGAGATGTAGCTGATTTAGTTAATACAAATAATCTTTTGACATTTACAAAATTTATGAAATGCGTAGCCGCAAGAACGGGAAATGTTTTAGTTTATTCAAATATCGCTAATGAAGTTGGTGTTGATGAAAAAACTATTAGTGCGTGGATTAATATTTTAGTAAGAAGTAATATTATTTATCTTCTTCAACCTTATTATAATTTTCATTTGGTAAGGTCAATTAAATCTCCAAAAGTTTATTTTAGAGATACAGGTTTAGTGTGTTATTTAACAAGATGGCTAACAAAAGAAACTGCTCAAAATGGAAATATGTCTGGTAATCTTTTTGAAACATTTGTGATTAATGAAATAATTAAGAGTTTTTCTAATGCAGGTGAA
>FR889407.1:14625-21669 GCA_000432895.1 Firmicutes bacterium CAG:449
GCAGGTGAAAAATATGATTTTTCAATTTTTTATTATCGAGGAAAAGATAAAAAGAAAAAGAAAATTAAATTAGATGGTAAAATAATTGAAGAGGAAGTTGAAGGAGAAATTGATTTAATTATTCAAGAAGGTGATAAGTTATATCCAATTGAAATTAAAGAAACTGAATCACCAACAGTATCAATGGCATCTGAATTTGATGTATTAGATAAAGATATTGATAAGCATAGAGCATTAGGCGTTATTTTATGTACTTATCCAGAAAAAAATTATCTTAGAGATAATCTAATTTGTTTACCAATTGAATATATTTGACTAATCAGGAATCTAATTCCGGAAAAGACAGATTTTCGATTTGAAAGTAATTAATAAAAAATGTATAAATTTATAAAAATAAATGATATTATAAGGTTAGTTATGACTAACTAAAGAAAATTAATTATGCAAAATATAGAATTGGATTTTGATAAAACAAGACATGTAATGTTTTCTAAAGAATGTGAAAAAGAAATTAAAAATAAAATTAGTTTAAATTATCAAAGTGATTTACATGATAAAATCTGGAAAGATGTACAGCTTAAATATACAGAATTTCTTTCTAAGTGGAATGTTGATTTAGGTGGAAAGAAAAATTTTCATAATGGAAAAGGTGGAACATACGATTGTATTGCCTTAATGAGTTATTATGTAGTTTGCAAAGATAAAACTAATCTTCAAGAATTAGAGGAAATGGAAGGAAACTTATTTTTAAATTCTTTTAAAAAGATGAAATTTGTTAATTGTAATAAATTATTCTTTAAAAAATTAATGTATAAAGTTTTTGTATTTACAAAGAAAAAATGTGATAAATGGCATGATTATCAAATGAATGTAGGTAAATTTGATAAAAATAAACCAATTTATTATGAATTTACTTCATGTCCAGTAGCGGAATTTGCAAAACAATTTAATTTATTAGAAGTTATGCCCGCTTTTTGTAATCCTGATTATAAGGCAATGGAAGCAATACATGCGAAATTAATTAGAACTACTACTTGTAGTAATGGAAATAAATGTGATTATACAATCTGTGGTGATCAAGATGAATTTATAAAAAATCATCCTGAATATGTTGATGAATGTGGTTATAGAAGAAATAAGTAATTTAGGAGGTACATATGAAAAAAGTTTGTTTTAATGTAAAAGAAGATGGCTTTTATGGAACATATTGGCCATTAAAAGAAAAAACTGAATATGCTTTTATTGCTTGTATTGGTGATGATGCAAATGATTATTTAGCACGTACAGTAGTTAAATGGTTACATAAGCAAGGATTTAATGTTTTAACTATGTCACCAAATAAAAAAGATTATGGTCATCATAACTATCCTCTTGAAAGAATTGAAATGGCTATTCATTATTTAAAAAATTATGGAAATAGTAAAATTGGTATTATTGGTGCTTCTACAACAGGAACCTTAGCCTTAACAGTGGCTTCGATGTTTAAAGATATTTCTTTAACAATTGCTCTTACACCAAGTGATTTTATTTGGCAAGGTTTTAAACAAGGTAAAAAAGATGGATGTAAAGAATGGCCAATCAAAAATGAATCATTATTTTCTTATCATGGAAATCCTTTGCCTTATATGGAATTTTGTTATCAACATCCTGAATATTGGCATGTTATTGAAAAAGAAAGTAAAATTCATGGAGATATAGTTAATTCATGTAAATTATTTGATGATTCTGAAAAGAAAAATCCTCTTCAAGAAGACATGATGATAAAAATAGAAAATATTAAAGGAACTTTAATTTTAATTGGAGCAAAAGATGATGCTTTATGGAATACAGATAAATATATTCATCGTATGGAAGAAAGATTAGAAAAAAAAGAACATGATTGTAAAGTGAAAACTTATGTTTATGAGCATGGTACACATTATGTTTTTCCTCAAAGTTTAATGAAATTAATGTTACCAATTGGAAGTGGCTTTTTTGTTAAACTATTCTTTAAAAAAGCAAGAGAATATCCAAAACAATGTTTAGAAACTAGAATAGATATCGATAAAAAGATTAAAGAAGATCTTAAAGAATGGAAAAATAGTTAAACATTTATATGGAGAATGTATAAAATAATTAAATTTTAAAAAAATTGTTAGATGATATAATATATTTAACAAAGTTTTTTTATTTTAGTTAATGATTCAAAAACTTTTATTAAAGGGAGGAGTATAATGCAAAACATCTTTAAAAGATATGAAATAAAATATCTTATTAATAATGAACAATATCAAAAATTCCTTCTTTTAATTCAATTGGTAAAAATGTTAGATTAAATTTACAAGTTAACAATATTCTTATTGTGGAAAATATTGTTGAAGTAAAAATGTCAAAAGCAATGAATGCTAGTGTTGTTTATTTAAATAGTAATAATGTAAATATTTCAACTGGTAGTTCAACTAATACTTTTGATAATAATGGCGTTAATTGGTTAGTTTAAAACTATTTTCATGAATATTATTTTTTGCTATAATCAAACATATGATATATGAATTTGCAAAATTAAAAATTAAGATTGAAGCACCTTATAAAGATTTTGATATCTTTGCTAAGGATTATATTAGTAAAGATGATAATTATGATTTATTAATTGAAGTTAATAAAGAAGATGTTCAAAAAGAACTTGATTTAAGTGAAGAAAAAACTTTTTCTAATGAATATTTACAAACCTGTGCTGTTTTAAGGAAATTATCATCTATTTTCCCTAAATATAATCGTTTATTAATGCATGGAGCGGTAATTGAATATGAAGGTAATGGATATATGTTTTCTGCTGATAGTGGAACAGGAAAAACAACACATATTCTTTTATGGAGAAAATTTTTAGGTGATAAAGTTAAAATTGTTAATGGTGATAAGCCTTTTTTGATTAATCAAAAAGATCATATTGAAGTATGTGGTTCACCTTGGTGTGGAAAAGAAAATTACCAACGTAATGTGATTGTACCTTTAAAAGGAATTTGTTTTATTGAACGCGGAAAAGAAAATAAAATAAGAAAATTAACTACTTTAGAAGCTATGCATAGAATGTTTAAACAGATTTATTTTCCTAAAGATAGTGAAGCTTTTTCCTTAGCAATGGATGTTGTAAGTGGAATTTTAGAAAAAGTTGATATTTATTTATTGCAATGTGATATATCTAAAGAAGCTGTTAAGACGAGTTTTGAGATGATGACAAAAGGGGTAATGCATGAAAATTAGAGATGGTTTAAAATTAAAAGAAATTGCTGGAGAATATATTGTTATACCTTTAGGTTCATTAAGTGAAGAAATGAATGTGACAATTACGCTTAATGAAACTGGCAAAGATATTTGGAAATCTTTAGAAGAAAATAAAAGCGAAGAAGAAATTGTAAAATTGATTTTAGAAAAATACGATGTTAGTGAAGAAAAAGCTCAACAAGATGTTCAAAATTTTATTAATCAAATGATTGAAAAAGGGTTCATTGAAAAATGAATATTGAACATCAATTGCAAGAAAAAAAGATGTATATTTCTACAACATCAGGAACTAGTATGTATCCTATGTTAAGGAATAAAAAAGATGTTATTGTTATTGTTCCTAATACTGGTTTAAAAAAATATGATGTTGTCTTGTATAAAAGAAAAGATAAATACATTTTACATCGATTATTAAAAATAAAAAATGGGCAATGCATTATTCGTGGCGATAATTTGTTTTTTAAAGAAAAAGATAAAAAAGAAGAAGATATTATTGGAGTCTTAAAAGAATTTTATCGAGGAGACAAATTAATTAATTTGAATAGTTTTGGCTATAAGTTTTATGTTAGATTTTGGAACTTTATTTATCCTTTGAGATATGTTTTTCATTTGGGCATTTCTTTATTAAAAAAAATATATCATTTATTTAAAAAATAATATATTATTGATTTAGGAGGTTGTTATGAAAAAAATTATTTCATATGTATTATTTGCTATTTTTACTTTATTTTTTGGAATAAGTTTAATTAATGATTTATCATATATAAGCACTATTATTAATGCTGCTAATCAAAATGAATCTTGGATAATAATAAGCGTTTTTATTCTAGATATTATTTGTTGCATTAGCTTACTTATTTATGCAATTTTAGCACTTAAAAAGGTTAATCGATTTAATGATGAACAAAATTTTAAATCAGCTTTACTTTTAATGGCTATTTATCAAGGGTTTGGTTTAATTAGTTCTGTTATAGCGATTTTTAGTGCAAGTGAACTTACTTCATCAATTATTGTTTCATTATTACTTTTATTAGTTAGTTTTATTTTATTCTTATGTAGTTTATTAAATAAAAACTTAAATTTAAAAGCTAAAAAAGTACTTTCTTTAATTGCTTATTTAATTACTTTTATTATTGTGGTTAGAAATTCGTCATCTACACTTAATGTTATATTGTTCTTTGCAATTATCTTTGGTGTAATCCAAACAATATTAGTAAATGTTGAATTAAATACTTTATTAAATAACTTATTTAAAAGCGAAGATGAAGCATCTTTAAGATTAAAAAAACTTAACGAGCTTTATGAAGAAAAATTAATTTCTGAAGAAGAATATAATTCTAAAAGAAAAGAAATTGTAGATAGTTTATAAATTATTAACAACATCCAAAATGTATAATAAATTATGTACACTTTGCTTGTTGTTTTTTATTTTAATAACAAATTTTTTATCAATTACTCTTATATATATTTCTTCTTGCATAAATGATAATTTTTTAGCAAGATTATTTGCCACGCCATTTTGACAAGAAATTTCTTTAGTTAAAGTTAAAACAATATTGGTATCTTCATATAATGAATCGATGTTTTTGTTAGAAGCAAGAATATCGATTTTTCTTTTTAAAATAATTTTTTCAACTTCTTTAGGAATTCTTCCATAAATATCTTTTAATTTTCTTTTTAATAATTCAATAGAAGTTAAAGTTGAGCAATCTTCAATTTCTTGATAAATTTGAATTTTATCAACATCTAAAGCATAATTAGTTGGAATATATCCACCGATTTTAATATTGGTGGTTTTTATGTTGTTCTGAACGGTTTTGATTCCTTTTTTCTCATTAATTGTTTCAAGTAAGATATTCATGTACATATCCATTCCTACAGTATCAATAAATCCAGATTGTTGAGGACCTAAAATATCACCAGCACCTCTTAATGATAAATCTTTTTGAGCGATTTTGTATCCTGAACCAAGTTCAGCAAATTCTTTAATGGCTTGTAATCTTTCTTGAGCAATTTCAGATAATTCTTTTTGTTGAGAAGATAGTAAATAAGCATAAGCTACTCTTGAAGATCTTCCTACTCTTCCTTTAATTTGATAAAGTTGAGCTAACCCAAAACGATCTGCATTTTCCACGATTAAGGTATTAGCGTTTGGAACATCTAAACCTGATTCAACGATGGAAGTGCAAACTAAAACATCGATATTGTTTGTATAAAATTCTGTCATTATTGTGTCAATATCTTCTTTATCCATTTTTGCATGGACCACACCCACTCTAGCGGATGGTAATAATTTTTTTATTTGATTTGCTTTACTTGTAATATTTGAAACATTGTTATATAGATAATAAACTTGTCCTTTTCTTGATAATTCTCGAGCGATAACTTCCTTAATTAATCTTTCACTATAACTAGTAACATATGTTTGTACAGGCATTCTACTAGCAGGAGGAGTTTGAAGTTGCGATAAATTTCTAATTCCTAATAATGACATTTGTAAAGTTCTTGGAATTGGTGTGGCCGAAAGAGTAAGAACATCAATATTTTTAGAAATTTCTTTAATTCTTTCTTTATGTTCCACTCCAAATCTTTGCTCTTCATCAACAATTAATAATCCTAAAGAAGGAATGTTAATATCTTTAGATAATAAGCGATGTGTACCAATAATTAAATGAATTTTATTTTCTTGAATTTCTTTAATATATTCATTTTGTTGCTTACTAGAAACAAAACGAGAAAATAACGCGATTTTAATTCCAAATAAAGCAAAACGAGAAGTAGCAACATCATAGTGTTGTTTGGCTAAGATAGTAGTTGGACATAATAAAGCTACTTGTTTATTAGAAAGGATAGCTTTAAAAGCAGCACGGAAAGCAACTTCCGTTTTACCAAATCCCACATCTCCACATAATAATCGATCCATTGGGTGAGGCTTTTCCATATCAGCTTTTATTTCTGCCACTGCTTTTATTTGATCACGTGTTAAAGGATAACAAAAAGCATCTTCAAATTCTTTTTGAAATTCATCATCTTCTTTAAAAGCAAATCCAGGTGTCATTTCTCTTTCAGCATATAAAGAAATTAAACGATCGGCTAAAAAAGAAACCTTTTCTTTAATTTTTTCTTTAACATTAGACCAATCTTTTCCACCTAAGCGAGATAAACGAGGAACGCTTCCTTCACTAGAAACATATTTTCTAATTCTAGAAAATTTTTCTAGAGGAATGTATAAATATTGATTATTTGCATATAAAATTTTTAAATAATCACTTGTTTGATTGTTTGCGTTTAATGTTACTAAACCTTGATATTGACCAATTCCGTTTTCTTCGTGAACTACATAATCATTGAGCTTTAATTCTTCAAATGAATTAATAATTGTGGCTTTTTTATATCTAGAAGTATAACTAGATAAGTTTGGCTTATAATTAAAGATTTCTTTTTTTGAAATAAAGACTGTTTTATTAAAAATAAAGCCTTCTTTTAAATCTTCTTTAATTAAAATAAGTGAATCATTAGTTAATGAATTTCTTTCTAAATAATAAATATTATTTTCTGATAAAAATAAACGATATTTTTCATAATTATCATCTAGACAAATCACAATTTTATAATCATTTTTTTGATATTCATTAATTAAAGTTAAGGAGTTTAAAACACCATTGGCTCTAAATGGAAGAGGAAGCAAATCTAAATAATATGAATTATTATGGTTAATTAAAGAGGCGTTAATAATATTAATATCTTTATCAAATTCATTGTTAAAAATATCTTTATCATTTA
>FR889407.1:21731-32160 GCA_000432895.1 Firmicutes bacterium CAG:449
CTCATTTTTAAAATTAAGAAAACTATCTATTTCTTCTTTTTGATAGTATAAAACTAAATCATGTTTAAAATAAGATAAAATAGAATATTTTTCTTTTTCTAATAAATGAAAATACGGATAGAGATTTTCATCAAAATCTTTATTATTAATTTTATTAATGATATTAGTAATGGTATTTTTTAAAGAATCTTTATATTCGCTAGGTAAATGTTTTAAATCTTCAGTTAATTTATTATTTAAAGTAGATAAATTTATTTCATCAAGAATTAAATCACTAGCAGGAAAAATTTTAATATCGTTAATTTCTTGAAATGAAGTCTGACTTTCAATAGAAAAATAACGAATACTTTCTATTTGATCATCAAAAAATTCAATTCTTACAGGGTTATTACTATTAACTGGAAAGATATCTAAAATATCGCCTCTTAAAGCAAATTGTAAGGTTTGATCAATTTTGTTGGTTCTTAAAAAACCCATATTAATTAATATTGAGGTTAAATCATTAAAATTATAGTGTTCATCTTTTTTAAGGTGCAAAGTATATTTTTGATATATTGATGGATTAGGTAAAAATCTTTTAGCACCATCCACACCCATTATTAAGACTTTTTTTTCATTAGATAAACATTTATCCATGACAAATAATCTTTGAGCAAGCATTTCTTTAGAATAAGAAATATTTGTTTGATGAAAAATTTCATCAACAGGATATAATAAACAATTTTCTTCACCAATAATGCCACTGATATGTTCATATAAAGTTTGTGCCGAATATAATGAAGAAGTAATTATTGCAATATTTTTAGGGCTTTTATAAAAAACACTGCTTACAAGAAAAGCAAAACTTACAGGGTTATTACTATATAAATTATTATCTGAATTTAATAATTTTTTTACTTCGATGGTATTTTTTAAATTTTCTAAAAGTAAATTCATTTATTATACCTACTTAAAGCATAATCAAAACCATGTTTAAGATAGTTTTCAATAATTAAAACTGCACGATCTTGACTAGAAGAAATAAGTACTTGTTCTTCTTTAGATGGTGTTTGTAAAACATAATCGACAACTGGAATATTTGGTCTACCTGTGCCGATTTTAATGCGTTTAATTTCTTCTGTATGCATCATATTGATGATAGATGCCATTCCTTTTTGTCCACCTGAAGATCCGTTTTTTTTCATTTTTAATTTTCCTATAGGAGTATCCATATCATCATAAATAACAATAATATTGTCTGAATCAATTTTATAAAAATGAGTAAGTTCAATAAGAGCTTGCCCAGATAAATTCATAAAAGTTAAAGGCTTACAAATTATAACATCTTCATCAAATAATTTTGTTTTAGTATAAAGAGAATGAAAATTTTCTTTATCTAAAGTAATGTTAAATTTTTTACAAAGTTTATCAATTGTTTGAAATCCAGCGTTATGACGAGTAGAAGTATATTCATCTCCAGGATTTCCTAGTCCTACGATTAAATACATATTTATCACCGTTAATAATTATATCATTACTAATTATTTTTTCTATATTAATATTTCCAACCATTAAGATTTTTATGACAGTAAAGCGCTATGTCTTCGACTGATTCTTTTAAAGAAGATTCCAATAACCAATAAGATAAAGCGTTTTCAACTCCACCAGACCAAATTAAACGTTGATATTTTTTTTCAATAGGAATAGATGGATTATGTAAGACCATACTATTTAAAATTTCTAAATATTTTTTTTGGAATCCAGCTTTAAAAATTAAAATTAAAATTTCTGAATTATCTTTAATTACTTGAAATAAGTTAATATACCAATCTAAAGAAGTATCGTTTCTAAATGGACTTCCAATTTTATTTATTAGTTCGGTATTCATATTTAAAACATAAAGAGTAAGTAAATCATCTTTTGTTTTAAAATTCCCATAAAAAGCTGTTCGAGAAACGCCGGCTTTAATACATAATTCAGAGATAGTAATTTTATCATATGGTTTTTGTTTCATTAATAAAATTAAAGAAGTGATTAAACTTTCTTTACTAATTTTATTAATTTCTTGTGAATGAGCTTTTAATCCACTTAGTTTGCTAGTAACGTTAATTACATTTTTAGTTAGTTTGTTTTCTATGTTTTTCATTTGTTTTAATTTACTCCTTAGTTTGTTATAATCAACGATAATAACAATTGTTTTCTACGTTATTATAACAATTATTATTTGAGGTGTATATATGGATATTAAAATTATGACTGATACAGGTAGTGATCTAACTCAAGATGATAAAGCAAAATATGATATTATAGAAATTCCGATGATGGTTTATTTTTCCGATGAAGAAAAAGGTGATTTTTGGGAAAAGATAATTCAAGGAAAAATAGCCAAAACTTCTCAACCTTCACCAGAACTATTTAAGAAAGAGTTTTTAAAAGCAAAAGAAGAAAATTATATTTTAATTTATATTTCTATTGCATCTTATTTATCTTCAACTTATGAAAGTGCTAATAATATAAAAAATCAAATTGGTTATGAAAATATTTATATTATTGATTCTTTAACAGCTTCTTTATCAGAAAGGTTACTAGTTTTAGAGGCTTGTAAAAATAAAGATAAAATGAATATTAATGATTTAATTAATTATTTAAATGAATTTAAGAAAAAAATTAAATTATATGCTTGTATTGATAGTTTAAAACATCTTTATTATGGTGGAAGAATTTCTCGCTTTACTACAAGCATTGGCTCATTTATTAATATTAAACCTATAATTTCTTTATCTAGTGATGGATTAAAAGTTGTTAATAAAGCAATTGGAAATACTAGAGCTGTTTTAAAATTAATTGAAATTGTTAAAAAAGAAAATTTAAATAAAGATTATAAAATATTACCAATCTATTCTTATTTAATCGATAATTGTGAAATTATGGTTAATAAAATGAAAAAAAATAATTTATCTTTATCTTCTTGTTTACCTATTGGAAGTACTATAGGAGCACATATAGGACCATATGGTTTTGGTATTGTTTACGTTGTAAGTTAAGAAAAATTTACAAAATTAAAGAAAAGTTTAAAAAATGCTTGCAATTTGATTTTTTTTATCTATAATAATAATTGTCTTAAGTAATTAATCCGCTTAAGACAATGGTTTACTCAATTGCTGTCACCACCTGCTAATAACGGGTGGTGGCCTTTTGATTTTTAGGGGAATATTTTTGATAGATGCAATTAATGTATCTATTTTTTTATGCCAATTTTCCGCCAAGATTGCTTTCATTTATTGACACAAATAAAAATTATTTTATAATAGTAGCGATTTATAAAAATCATTTTTAATTTTATTAAATATAATATTACGGGGAATCTATATGAATAAAATTTTAGAAATTATTAAAAATGAAACCGATAATTCGGTATTGGTTTCACGCTCTGATATTGAAAATTTTAATAATTGTTCACAACTTATTGTTAATGAATCACAAGAAGCTATTTTTTATAAAGATGGTCAAGCTTTAGATTTGTTTTCTTCTGGTCGTCATGAATTGAATTCTGATAATGTACCAATTTTTAAAAGATTGTTTGCTAATTTATTTGGTGGTAAAACTCCTTTTACATGTCAAGTATACTTTATTAATAAAGTTAGTGTTTTAGATTTATTATGGGGAACTGATTCACCAATTACTTTAGAAGATCCTAAATATCATATTATTATTAATGTTCGTTCTTTTGGTCAAACAGGGATTAGAGTTAGTGATAGTAGAAAATTTGTTGTTAAAGTTGTTGGAACAATGAAAGAGTTTAACATGGATAATGTTAAACGTAGTATTAAAGGAATGCTATTAATCGCAGTTAAAGAAGTTTTAGCTAGTGCAATTGATGAAAAAGGTATTTCTATTTTACAAATTTCTTCACATTTAAGTGAATTATCTTCTCTTGTAGAAGAAAAATTAAATGCTAATCTTGATAAGTATGGTTTAGAAGTTGAATCGTTTGTTATTAGTGCAATTAATCCAAGTGAAAATGATTTAGAAAAATTAACGGAAGCTAAAAATAAAGCTTTGGAAATGACAACTTTAGCGGAAGCAAGAGCTAGATCTCGTCAAGTAGAAGGTTATACATATCAAGAACAAAGACAATTTGATGTTCTTGAAAATGCCGCTAAAAATAATGGCGTTGGTGGTAGTATGATAGGTGCAGGAATGGGACTTGGAATGGGTGTATCTTTAGGTGGAATTAGTAAAGATATAGCTGAACAATCAATGAATAATACTACAATTTGCCCATCATGTCACAAAAAGATAAATATTGGCAGTAAATTTTGTTCATTCTGTGGTAGTAAGATTGAAACAAGTAGGTTTTGCCCTGAATGTGGTACAAAAATTTCATCTTCATCTAAGTTTTGTCCAAATTGTGGTACAAAGGTAGGTGAATAATAATGTTAAAAAGAATTCAAATATTTACGACTATTATTATTTCTTTAATTTATATAGCTTTAAATATTGTTGTATTTGCTTTAAATCCTGCTCCTTGGCTATCTACAAAAGGATTTTGGATTACTTGGGTTTTTACTTTTCCAGTTAGTTATATTCTAAATATATTAGTATTGGTTGTTTTTTCAAAAATTAAAGCTGATAAGATAACTAGAGTCGCTCCAATTTATTATGGCGCTGATATTGGTATAGTTCTATTTTTAAGTGTTGGTTTAAGTTTTATTTTTAAATTCAATTATATTCTTAATGATAATATTTCTATTGTCAGTGTTATCATGAGTATTTTAACAATTATATATATTATATATTTTTTAGCGTTTTATTTAATTGTTTCATGGCTTGGTAAAAACCAAACTATTCAAAAGGAAAAAGTATTTTATATTCGTTCACTAGTTTCAGAAGTTGATTTGCTTATTTCTACTAGTGAAAACAAAGAAATAAGAAATTTATTAAATAAAGTTAAAGATGATATTCGCTATTCTGATCCGATGTCAAAAAAAGAATTATATAATATTGAACAAAAAATTAAAAATGAAATAACATTGTTAAAAGAGCCTGTTATTAATAATGATATAGAAAGAGTTAAAATTTTAACTAAAGAAATTCGTTTATTAATTAAAGAAAGAAATAATCAATGTCTAATGATGAAATAGTTTCTAAAGATGGATATGTTCAAATAAGAGAAATAAAAAAAATTGATTTAATAAATTATTTACTATATCCATTTATAAGCCTATTAGTTTTAATAATAGGTTTTGTATTTTTATTAAAATTTGTTTTGCTAAACACTTATATAAAAATAATTTCAATCATTATATTTATTGTATTGTTAGATATTGTTTGTCGATTTTTATTAATAGGTTTTGTGTTATTATATAAAGCATTTGCCCCAATGAAAGTAAGATGTGAATGTCGTTTTGAACCGACTTGCTCAACTTATATGGTGATTTGCTTACGAAAGTATGGTTGTTTTTTAGGTGTTATTAAAGGCCTATTAAGAATAACAAGATGTCATTATCCTAACGGGGGATATGATTATCCAGATAAGTTTTTCCAAATTCATAAAAAAGGGAGGAGATAATATGGAAGAAAAATTTATAAAAGTTAACTGCCCACATTGTAGTTATGCATTAACTTTTCAAGAAACAGATGAAAATGTAGTATGCCCTCAATGTGATTCTGTTTTTGGTGCTAAAGAATTACAAAGAAATGTAAGTATGGTTAATAAAATTGAACCTAATTTGACTACGACATTACTTGATTCAATTGAATCTAGTGATGCTGCTTTAGCATATTTAGAAAATTATTTTGCAACATTTAACTGGGAAAATTTCATTAATGAAACTAATATCACAATTCTTGATATTAAAAAAATGGTAGAAAAAAGAAAAGTTGTTAATGCAAGCGATGCATCAACTTGGGTTTTAGAATTTAAAGCTTATGTAGTTCCACTACTTAGAAAAATTGAAGGATTAAATAATTTAGTTGATAAAATGGTGAAAAATCATAAAAGCGAACAAAGATTTGTTTATTATGATACATATAAAGAAATTATTGCTAATTTAATTGCTGAAAGAGATAATCTTTTTAAAATTTTAAATGCTGATATTGAATTTGCTAAAAAATATGGTGTTAAAAATGATGTTTTAGCATTAATGGAAGAAGAAAATAAAAAATTAACTAAAGCATTATCTTCTTTACAAGAAGCTACTCCAATTGAAGATATTCCTGCATTTAATAAAGTTCTTAAAGAAGAAGAAACTAGAGTAGTAGAAAAATATCGTGAAATGGATATTGATGCTCCTAGTGTATTTAAAAGTGCATTAGAAGATGTTGAAAGTGGAAGATATAATACTGCAAGTAATAAATTATCAACAATTTTAGAATATAGAAATGCTCAAGAAATAGTTAATAAAATTAATCGTATTGCTGTTTTTGGTGATTTATATTTAATTGGTAATAAAACTTATTATTTAAAATCAACTGCAGTTGTTCAAACTTTTAATCCTTTAGAAAACGAGAAGAAAAAAGGTAAAAAACAACAAGTAGAGGTAGTTGAACAAGATGATGTAAATCATTGTTATGAATTATATGAAATTGAAGATTTAAATCCTTCTACAACCGCTTTAGTTAGTGATATTGTTTGTGTTATTACTGTTTTTGGCTCTAAATTATATTATTTTAAAAGAAATGTTGGTATTGTTTATTTTGATGTTCAAACAAAAGAAACAGTTGAAGTATATAAAACTTTATTAAAGAACTTAGTTTTATTTAAAGATGGTAATAATAGTATGTATATTAATACCTTCCATACAAAAGTATTTATAAAAAGAATTCTTGAGCATAGAATTGAACAAAAGAAAGGTTGTATTTTCAAAAAGAAGCCTCTTGATGAAGGCCCTCTTAAAGGAAATAATTATGAATTAGTAGAATTAGATTTAATAAAGAATTCAGCAAAAACAATTATTCCTGAATTAGTTGATGTATTTGACTACTTTGATAATAAATTCTTCTATACAGCATTTACAGATAAAGATAGTAAATTTAGTGAATTTTTTATGTTAGATACAACTACATATAATAAAAAGAAATTCTTGTCTTCTGATTGCCAAATTTTATCTGTTAAAGAAGGTAAAATTGTATATGCAAAATGGAAATATACTTTCTACAATAAAGACTTACATATTTTAGATATTGAAACAGAAGAAGATAAGGTTCTTGAAACTAACTTCTATGACTTTATTGCTGTAAAAGAAGGTAAAGTATTCTATACAGTTGGTAATAATAAATTTGCTCCATTGTTCTCAATTAATTTTGATGGCACTAATCGTATGGAAATAATGAAAGAAGTCGAAAATATTATCGGAAGTAATGGTAATTTCTTCTTCTTTGTTAAAGGTAAATATAATAAAGCTATTTGGAAAATATCTTTGGATGGTAAAGAAAGAATTTGCTTATGCACTTCATTTAAAAAGTTAATTCATATTACACCAACTAATACATTCTATATTGATTCTTCTGATTCATTATGTATGGTTAGAAATGATGGGAAGATGCTTAAAGAAATTGCACAAGGTGTTGATAAAAATCAAAGCATTTGCATTGCTAGAGATGGTATTTATTTTACTAGAAGAGAATTGATTAACATCGATAAAACTACTAGAAAAGGCATCTATAATAGTTCTATTTACTTTATTGACTTTAATGGTAAAGATTTTAAAAAGGTCATGTTTGATGTTGATAAAGTTTATTATGATGAAAAAGAAGATGGTTTCTATTTCAAAAGAACAGAAACAACTGATTTTGAATTTGTTGATGTTGTTGATAAAAAACACAATAACACTCATTATGATACAATTGATTTAATTCGTTTCTATCGTTATGATTTTGTTAAACATGAATATACACTTGTTTTAACAACTAATTATCCAACACCAAATAGTGTTGATCTTAAAAAAGGTTGCTTTAGAAAGAAACAAATTCATATGGTTGGTGAAATTCATGAATTACCAGTTCAAATAGAATACATTAGAGAAGATGTAGCTGAAGAAGGCGAAGTTTTACAAGATCAAATTAATGAAATTGAAGAAAAAAAGGAAGAAAAAGCTTTTGCCAAAATTGTAAAAAAAGTAAAAAAACCATCTGTAAAAGGTGGTAAAAAGAATCATAAAGGCGTAAAAATCTTTATATTTATCGTTCTAACTTTAATATTAGTTAGTACAATAGTAGGTTTAATTAGTAGTTTATCTTAATTTTATTAGATTATTTAAAAAGGATACATTTTGTGGTGTATCCTTTTTTCTTATTTTTCTCTTACTTGACAACATCTAGCGCCATTATTTCGTCGATCAATACGAATATAAGCTGCTGCACATTCACCACCTGCATTATTTAAGCAAGTAGTTTTATTACACATAATCATATGTTCGTCGTGTTTTAATGACATTCCATCTTCATAAGAAAACTCAAAATTACAATTAGCATCAGTTTTATCACACTTATGATAATCATTACAAAAAGCATCTTCAGAAATCGACAATTCGTTTTTTGAACAATGTGAACATTGATTATATTTACATTGATATTCGTGACATTTTAAATTAGTCATAATTTTTTCCTCCAATAGTATTATTTGTAAGAGTTTTAATTTATATTAAAAATTATTAAAACAATATTATTTAAACATTATATTGTGTATAATAAATGGCATGATATTTGGAAAGCATGTTAACAAATTTTATCTTAAATATTTTTTTAATTTCTTTATAGGAATACTTTTTTTGGTGCTTATTGATGTTGTGCAATTATTTGTACCAGAAATTATGGCCAATTTAACTAAAGCTAATGATAGTAATTCTTTAACTCAACAAATGATTAATCAAAACGCTTTATATATCTTTTTGATAGGTGTTTTTATGTTTGTTGGAAGATTTATTTGGAGAATATCTATTTTAGGTGGATCTTTTAAAGTGGCATGTGATTTAAGAGAAGAGATGTTTTCTAAAAGTGAAATTTTAGATAATAAATATTATCGTAAAAATAAAGTTGGTGGAATAATGTCTTATTTCACTAGTGATTTAGATACGATTCAAGAAGCTTATGGTTGGGGAACAGTTATGCTTGTTGATTCTGTATTTTTAAGTGTTTTATCTTTTTATAAAATGTTAAAAGTTAATGTTAAATTAACATTAATTTGCTTAATTCCTTTAATTGGATTATGTATTTTTGCTTATTTTGTGGATGTCAAAATTGAAAAGATTTATGGAGAAAGACAAGATGCTTTTGAAAGAATGTCTGACTATACTCAAGAAATTTTTACAGGATTAAGAGTGATTAAAGCTTTTGTTAGAGAAGTTTTAGAAGCAAAAAGATTTAAAAAAGTTAATTTAGAAAACAAAAATAAAGATATTGCTTTAGTAAAATTTTCGACATTTTTAGATACTGGTTTTTCAATTTTAATTGAAGGTATGGTCGCACTTGGTTTAACTGTTGGAGCGTTATTTATTTATCAATATTTATTCGAAGGTGGAAGTGAATTTACTCGTGCTGATATGATTGAATTTAATGGCTATTTTAATTCTATTATTTGGCCAATGATTGCCTTAGGACAAATTATTTCTTTAAGATCAAGGGCAAAAGCTTCTTTAAAAAGAATTTCTTCTTTTCTTGATGAAAAAGTTGAAGTTAAAGATAATGATGTTATTCAACTTGATAAATTAGATGGTGAGATTGAATTTAAAGATTTTTCTTACCATTATGATGATTCTTCTGATGTATTAAAACATATTAATTTAACAATTCATAAAGGAGAAAATATTGGTATTGTTGGTAAGATTGGTTCAGGTAAATCAACATTGGTTAGTTGTTTATTAAGATTAGATAATTTTGAAAAGGGAAAAATCTTTTTAGATCATCAAGATATTATGACTTTACCAATTAAATTTGTTAGAAATAATATTTCTTATGTTCCTCAAGATAATTTTTTATTTTCTACGACAATTGAAGAAAATGTAAATTTTGCAAAAGAATCTTTAAATGAAGAAGAAATTATAGAAGCATGTGAATTTAGTGATGTTCATCATAATATTGTGGACTTTGTTGAAGCATATAAAACATTAATTGGAGAAAGAGGAGTAACTCTTTCAGGTGGGCAAAAACAAAGATTATCAATTGCTAGAGCATATATTAAAAAAGCTCCAATTATGATATTAGATGATGCAGTTTCGGCAGTTGATGTTAAAACTGAAGAAATTATTCTAAATAATTTAAAAGAAAAAAGAAAAGGTCTAACTACTTTAGTAGTGGCTTCAAGAGTTTCTACAATTGAAAAAATGGATCGAATTATTGTTTTAAATAATGGTGAAGTAGAAGCTTTTGATACACATGAAAATTTATTAAAAATTTCACCAACATATTTAAGAATGGTTACTTTACAACAACTTGAAAAAGAAGCGGGTGA
>FR889407.1:32226-34162 GCA_000432895.1 Firmicutes bacterium CAG:449
TGATAAAGAGATTATTAAACGTACTTTAATATGCATGAAACCTGTTAAAAATAAGTTTATTTTAGGGATAAGCTTAATTTTAATTAATATTATTTTTAATTTAATTACTCCAAGAATTGTTGGTTATTATATTAACGCTATTGATGAACAAAATATGCAAGTTGGATGTTTATGGAGTATTTTATTTTTCTGCTTTTGTTATTTTGGAATTATTGTCATCAATATGATTTTAACTTATATTGAAACTATGATTATTCAAAAAGCTGGACAAGAAGTTATTTTTAATTTAAGACAAAGTGTTTTTGAAAAAATTGAGTCATTTTCATATGAGCAATTAAATGAAATTCCTGTTGGTCGACTTGTAACTAGAGTAACTAATGACACTAATTCTTTAAATGAATTATACACGACAGTGTTGGTTAATTTGCTTAAGTATTCTTTAATGTTAATTGGTATTATTATTAATATGTTTTTAATAAATTGGATTTTATCTTTGTATATGATGTTAATAATGGTATTAATTGTTGTTGTTACTTTAATTTATCGTCATTTTTCAAAGATTGCTTTTTCTGAAGAAAGGAAACAAGTTTCTAATTTAAATACATTTTTATCAGAAAATCTATCCGGTATGAAATTAACTCAAATCTTTAATCAAGAAGAAAAAAAGAAAAAAGAATTTGATGTGGTTAATAAAAAAATGTTTAAAGCTAAGAAAAATGTGATGTATGTTTTTGCTTTTTATCGTCCTGCAATATCTTTATTATATTTTTGCGCGATATGTTTAGTATTTTTAATTGGTTTTCCTCAAGTTTTAGAAGGAAAAGTCTTATTTGGGGTGACCTTTAATTTTGGTTTATTAATGTCTTATTATACTTATACGGATAATTTCTTTGGACCAATTCAAAATATTGCTGAGCAATTTGATCGTTTGCAAGCTGGTATTGTATCAAGTAGTAGAATTTTTAATATTTTAGATATGGAGTCAACTATTAAAAATAGAGTTGAACCTTTAAAAATTGATACTTTTAAAGGTAAAATAGAGTTTAAACATGTTTATTTTGCTTATGAAAATGATGATTATATTTTAGAAGATGTTTCTTTTGTTATTAATCCAAAACAAACAGTGGCGTTTGTTGGCGCTACTGGGGCAGGAAAAAGTACAATTTTATCTTTGATTGTTAGAAATTATGATATTCAAAAAGGTCAAATTTTAATTGATGATATCGATATTAAACAGATAGATATTAATTGTTTAAGAAGTAAAATCGGTCAAATGTTACAAGATGTCTTTTTATTTTCTGGTACGATTAAAGATAATATTACTTTATTTAATGATAGTATTGATGAAGAAGAAATAAAAAAAGCTTGTGATTATGTAAATGCATCAAGCTTTATTAATAATTTAGAAAATGGATTACTAACTAAAGTTAGTGAAAAAGGTAGTAATTTTTCTAGTGGTCAAAGGCAATTAATTTCTTTTGCAAGAACTATTTTATCTAAACCTCAAATTTTAATTCTTGATGAAGCAACTTCAACAATTGATACAGAAACTGAAGTGTTAATTCAAGATTCTTTACAAAAAATGAAAAATATAGGCACGATGCTTGTGGTGGCACATCGTCTTTCAACTATTCAAAACGCTGATAATATTATTTGTTTAGGACATGGTAAAATTATCGAGCAAGGTACCCATCAAGAACTATTAAAAAAGAAAGGGTATTATTATAAATTATATCAATTACAATTTAAAGATTAGACTTTTAAATCGCCTTCTTTAATTAAGTTAAATTTTCTAAAAATTAAATCAATAATGAAAACTAAAACAAGTGGGGCAAGTATTTCAAAAAAGATAATAATAAGCCATGTGTTAACACTATTTCCCATACTTGCAATAGTACCTATTTGACCAACTAATCCTGCTGTTCCCATTCCAGCC
>FR889407.1:34171-34937 GCA_000432895.1 Firmicutes bacterium CAG:449
GTTCCCATTCCAGCCGATGAACCCATACATTTCAATTTTATGAGTGTTGTTGAAATAGGCCCAAGTATAATAGAAGCTATAATAGTTGGTAACCAAATAATTGGCTTTTTAAGAATGTTTTTAAATTGTAGCATACTTGTTCCTATACCAATAGATATTATCATACCGATATTATTATCTTTTCTTGATTGAATTGCAAAGCCAACCATTTGTGTGCAACAGCCAATTAAAGCCGCTCCAGAAGCTAAGACTAATCCTTCACCTTCACCAATAAAGATCATAGCAGCAATTGCAGCAGAAGAAATTGGTGCAGTTAAAGCCATTCCCATAACAACTGCAATAATACTTCCCATTAAAATAGGTTGAATTAAAGTGGCTTCATTAACAATATATTGAATACCATAAGTAACATAAATTATTGGATATCTAACTAGTAAAGAAAAAATTAATCCTAAACTTATTCCACATAAAGGAACTAATAAAATATCCACTGGTGTTTTCTTTTGAAAAATTAATTTGAGAAGTAAATTAGTTATAATTACTACTAGATAAATTGTTAATGGATCACCTATTTTCATTGAATTAGTAATTGTTCCATCATTAACAAATTTAGTGGTTAAAGAAAAATAACTACTAATTTCACCTACGGAAGCAAGAACAATGGTTTTTAAACTATCAGCTTTTAATGCTAAGGCTATTCCAATACCAATGCCAGCACCTGTTAAATTAGATAAAAGTGAGGAAGTTTGCTTTAATATATTATTGA
>FR889408.1 GCA_000432895.1 Firmicutes bacterium CAG:449
TAACAATATGAAACAAATCAATAACATGATCAGCTTTAGGAAAGTACTTATTTTTAATAGTAGCATAGCCATCATACATATCAGAAACGAAATATTTAACGTTTTGAAGTTCATTTTTAGAGATTTTACTAAAATAATTATCAAGATAAGCTAATTGTCTGTTTTTAATAATATCAACAATTTGTTTAGTTTCCCAATCGACTAAGATACAACAGTATTTATTATCAGAATTACGAGAAAAATAAAATTCATCAATACAAAGGATTTTAGGCAATATTAATCTCTTAGCATCGGCAATATCATTATCAAAGATATTAATAATGGTTGCAGAACTAACATGATAAGTAGAAGCAATTTTTTCAAAAGTAGTAGTGGTATAAAAACTATTAATAATTAATTTTTTAACATAATTAGAAATATAACCATATTTTTGAACACCTTGAATAGATTTATTAAAGGACTTATTGCATTTATGACATTTAAAACGAACCATTTTAATCCTTAAAATATCTTTTTTATGTTCATTAATACTACAATTAATATTTTTAAAATAATAACCTTTAATAGTAATATTGTTTAAACTATTACAAAAAGGACAAGGTATTTTTTCAGTGTCTTGTTCTAAATAATAAACAAAACCTGCATCAGAACGGATAGGTTCAATATCAGCAGGTTTAAAATTGTTTGGATTAATTCCAAACATAGAAGAAATTGTGCTAAAATTCATTTGGTAACCTCCTTAAAAATGTGTATTTAACTAATTACATTTTAAAGTGG